>JBJFBU010000094.1:0-10877 GCA_051888595.1 Candidatus Gastranaerophilaceae bacterium
TACCCCAAAAGCATTGTAAGTTACAGCAAAAGTTTTAGGATTTTTGCAAGCAACGAGTTCTGCCAATGAAGCACCCAAAGAGTGTCCGGTAACTATAACAGGACAATTTGGATTTTCTTTTGAAATTTTTTCGTAGAATTTATTAGCTTCTTCAAATTGCTCAGGTATTTTACCTAGTGCCATTTGCATATCACTTAAAAAGTCTTTATCATCGTTTGTTCCGCAATATGCTATAATTACTTCATTTTTGTTTTTATTTTTGTATGCAATTGCACGAAATCCTGTTTTATCATCATCAATTCTATTAAAAGGTGTCCAGTTTTCAACTGTAGGTTGTTCTTTTTTATAGGCATCTCCGCTTAGTGTTGAAGTAATGCGACTTAAATCTTTGTTGTTTAATGTGTCTTCAATTGTCGAATCATTTTTGCAATCTTGGTTTATGAAATAAGCCCATTTACTTTGAAATACAGATTTTGTGTCGTTTAAAATTTCTTTAAAACTATCAAATCTACTTTTTTCTGATTTATTAATGAAAAAGTTTTTCATCAAATTTTTAACTGCACCAAAAAATGTATTAACTTCGCTCATTTCAATTTTAGCTTGTTTAAATTTTTTCTTAGAAAAATTTTTGCCACTCGAAACTGTATTTTGAACGAAAGATTTGGCAGAGCTTAGATTTTTATTTAATTGTAAAGAAACATCATTACTGTTAATACATCTAATTGAATTTCCAATAATTTTCATTATATAAACCTTACGAATAAATTTTGTATTAAATCAATAAAAATTATGTTAAATATTTTTTGCATTCTTCAGTTTCACGAAATTTTTGTCTGTTATCCATTACAGGTGCAAGTTCATTTAAAAAATTATTAAGAAGATTAAAATTATTTTTTTCATGTTCTTTGTTAAAAAAGTTTTGCATTACTTGTTTAATAAAATTTTTGAACGCATTAAAAACTATTTTAATTTCATCATTAGTAAAATAGAAAGGTTTAGTATTCTTATTATCACAGTTTTTTTCTGCAGAAATTGGATTGTCTACCTTAGGTGTTTTAGTTTTCTTTACTTGCGGTGTTAATGCAGTGGTGTAATTGGTTGTATTTATCATTTTTACCATTCCATCCTTTACAGAGGAAAGAAATATAGTGAATGAAAAAAATTGCTTAATTTGTTTTGAAAGTTAATAAATATTAACAAAAAATGTATGTTTTTATAAAAATTAAAAAATACTAAAAGCTTTTCTATAAAAAGCTCAATCTCTTCTTATTTAAACGGGTGCCTAATGGTATGAGTGTATAGCAATTAAACTAAAAAGTATATACTCCAGTTGGGTAATTATTTTACAGCAATAATACATTCATAAATTCTATCAATTTTTTCTTTCATATCAAAAACTTGTTCTTTAAGGTCTTTAACGCTATTTAGAGTAGCAAATTTTTCTTCAATACCTTCAATAATTTCACGATGTTTTTTTTCAAGTTGTTCAGGTGTAACTACAATTTTTTGTTGAATAAGGTACATTACGACAACGATAATTATTGGTGAATATTGTAAAATGTTTTGCATATTAATAATCCTTTCTATTTTATTCTGTAATATACACAGTCTTTAAATTAAAGCTTAATTGGCCAATAGTAATCAACCAAATATGATGCAGCATCAAGTGGATGCATTAAAAATTTTAATTCTTTTGATTGTTTAATTTGCTGATATGTAGGAATATCAATGCGAGAGGATCCTTCTTTATATTTTAGATTGTAAATGTTATATAATAATTTTTCACATTTTTCGCTTATAAAAAGTCCAATTTTGTTATTGGCATTATGAATTTTGCTATTAAAAGCCATAATTCTATTTTTTATAGGGGGATTAAACGGTTTTATTCTTATTTCTACATTAAAACCATAGTTTAAAAATTTCTTTTTCATAATTACATAATTAGTATATTCGCTTGTACAGCTTCTGTTATCACCAGAAGCATCTCCATTTATAATAAGTTTTCCTTTATGATTAGGGTAACGTCTAAAAACTTCATCACATGCTTTAGAAGTGGTAGTATTTTCCATTGCAATTTCATCAAAAAAGAACACTTTATCTTCTGTTTTGTGTGCAATTTCCCAACACATCGGGTCAACATTGAAATCACAAGTTAAATACATATCAAGTTCTGGTTGATATTTTATATTGGCAATATTTTTATCAGAAAAATCTTTTACAACAAGTCCAGAGTTATAATGTCCATTTTCGGCAAGTACGCAAATTTTATAATAATCTTCGTCATATAATTTTTTTAATTCATCACAAAAGCCTTCTGGTAAATAAACATTTTGAGTTGTTGGTGCAATAATTAGCCTGTAATTAGGCATCGCATTTTCTTGAAATGTTTTGTAAACCCAACCTCTTTCCATTTCGGGATTTGTATGTCCAAAAATTCTATATTTAAAATTTTTCCATTTTGGATTTATTTTCTGACGCATACGAGCTAAAAGCATTTTGAAAGTGTCATAAGGGATATCCGACATTTCTTCAATTTCAACAAAACCTAAATTTAAAGATTTCAGTTGATTAGGTTCGTCAAAATGTTTGAATAGAATTTCGGATTTGTTTTTAAATTTTAGAGTTTGTAAAGAAGCTGACCATTCGTAATCTTTACCTTCTATTAGTCCCATAGTATCAAGGTGCTCAAAATATTGTTTTAAAGTGGTATCTCTTACAAGAGTATATGTTTGAGCTCCAACAAGCCCTCGGATGCCAGCAAATTTTAGGCATAGAAGAATTCCTAAAAGAGAACCACAAAAAGTTTTACCACTTCCGTAGCCCCCTTGGTATACAGCAACGTCAATGCTGTAGTCGTGCGGTATTTCAAGAAATTCTCTTTGAGCTTTTAATAGGGTGTATGTAATTTTTTCAGTCATGTTGTTACCTTTATAATTTTTATGTAAAAACAGGGAGTGGTTGAATACTCCCTGTTTGTTTAAATAATATGTTATGCATTAGGCATATTATTCTCTGCCGGCATGTTTTCTGTTAATAAAAAATGATTTGCATTTTCTATTCCATACTGTTCAAGTGCAAATTTAAAACATTCTATCCAATTTATTTGAGAATTTACACTTGGAACTTCAGCAAATGATTTTACAACGTCAAACAACTCTTTTGAACGAGTTTTTCGTTCCAAAGTTGCTTTTCTATCTCCATATCGGTAAATATAATTAGCGTTTCTAACAGTATCATCAATTTCCATAAACATTGTTTTGCCGTGTTCATTTATGCAGATTAATTCTCGACCAAGTTTAAAATTTGATATGATTTCTGCAGTTTTTTCAACCATAGGTATAATTAATTTTCTATTGATTGCATCAAGCATCATGTTTAATCTTGCAGTTTGTCCTGTAACGGAATAAGTTAATTCTGTAGCTGTTCTAGCTTCATTTTGCAAGTTTCCTGCCATATTTTTGAAGATTCCAGTTGCACTTTCAGTTGTATTTTTGAAGTAATTTAAGAAATCCCAACCATGCAATGCATTATCAAAATTCAATGGTGTTGGAGCTTGTGGCATTAAAGCTGAATCATATTCAATAATTTTTCCTGGACGAACTATTTGTTCCCCTTTAAAACATCCTTTTGGTGCCAAATATGGAGGATTCATCATTAAAGAAAGTGCATCAATCTGCTTGTTTAAAATGGTTGATGAAATGTTATTTAATATTAGGGCAACTTTTAGTGGTGAAATTCCTCTTTCTGTTTCTGGATTTTTTATTATATTTGCGTATATAAATGGGTTTATTACAAACGGATTATCCTCCATACGGATAATTTCATGTCGTCCTGCTACTACAATAATTTGATTTTTTAAAATTTCACCATTTTGAAGCTCGATATCGCCCCAATATTCTAAAATTTCACATTTATTACCATCAATTGCTTTGTCTGCCGTTGAATTTTTTGATTTTTTGTTGCTAATTAAGTCTTTTAAATTTTTAATTTTTTCTTCGGTTAATAAATTATTTGATTTGTCCGAAATTATTTCATGAATAGTTGAATAAATTCTATATACCTTTGCACACGAATCCCAATTTTCCATGTTGTTTTTATCAAAAACGAAATCTTCAGGCTTTATAAATTTTACTTTTGCGTTATCGTATATAACATTTTCTTCAATTACAAAACCACTTTCAGAAGGATTAGTTAATTGTTCTTCAATTGTTTGTGGACGTCTTATTACTTTTGTTTTCGTTTGCCAACCAACAAAAATAGTACTTTCTCCAGTTTCAACAATTGAATCAATAATTTTCTCCATTTCTTCTTCAATTTTCATTTGTTCAAATGTATTTACTAACATAGCTTTTTGTCTATTTGCTAAAAGTTGTGCTTGGGGGTTGTTACTAGATACATCAAACATTGAATCTGGGTGTGCAAAAAGATTTTCGCTAATATGAGCTTTTAGTGTTTGTGCCAATTCATATATTTCCGGAAGTTGAATTTTTGTGTTCCACTCGTTTATTGCTGGAATTGAACTATTGTAAATTGCATTTTTAATTAAGTTTATATCATTAATTTGTCCTCTTCTGGAATCTTCCATCTCGTCATACTTTTGGGTAATTTTTTGAGTAAGATATAGTATTTCATCCTGAAGATTGTTATTTGTTTTCATTTTTTTTACCTCTTATTACTGAATAAATTTTTATATCTTGTGGTTTCCCACATTTTTGGGTTTCATTTTTTAAAGTTGCTTCTAGTTGAAATCCTGCAGATTTCAAAAGGGCTTCTACTCTAAAATTTTCTTTAAAAACAATTGCTTTTAGTTTTTTAAATTTAAGCTTTTTAAAACAGTACATCACGAATTTTTTAGCAACTTTTTTAGTAAAACTGCCCCAAAATTCTTTTTTAAAGCACGTTGTAATTTCACCAGAGTGTAAATGTTTGGTATTTCCAATAACATTTTCTAAAAATACAAACCCTGCGAATTCATTATTTTTTAAGATTACCCAAAAAAAAGGATTAGCTTTCAAAATAGTTTGTATAATTTCATCAAGTAAATCAATTTTGTTTGTATAATCATCATTTAAAAAACGTTCGTGTTTAAGGTATAGATTGAAAATTTCTTCTATATATTTTATATTTTGTTTGTAATTATTTTTGTTATGAATATCGAGTTTTAAAAATTTAATCATCTCTTGACTTTTGTCCTTATAATTAATAGAATAGCTTTATATAAAAAGGAGAATTTATGACACAGGAAGATTTAATTTTTGCACAATACAAATTATATGCAGAACAAAAAGAGAGATTTATTGATAGATCGTTTACAACTAATAAATTCTATACAATTTTAGTTTTGGTTTTGGTTGTTGCAAACTTTTTAACTGCAAATATATTGATTGCAAAAGTTGCAGCACCATTAATTCTTTCTGTTATTGGTGTTGTAATTTGTTGGTTATGGTGGTTAAATATGGATTCTTACAACTGCCTTATCAAAATTAAATTTTCAAAGGTAATTGAAGAACTTGAGAAAAAACTTCCTGTACAACCTTATAATATGGAATATAGAGCAATATCAGATTATAGAAAAAATAAAAAAGTATTTTTATTTTCTGATATGCAAAAAATATTTGCGATATTAATGTTGTTAATATTCTTAATTACATTTTTATATGAAGTAATTCCTTTCTTTGTATCTACTAACGTGTAGTTTCAAAATATTCAAATTTGACGAACGCATTTTCTGTTGAAAATACGTCTATTTCACCATTTAAAATTTTATTTCTTGAAATATCGTCAAGTCCAAGTAAGGCTTCTGCTTGAATACCATTGATGTAACTTATGGTATTATTATTTTTGTTGAATTTTTTGAAAATTGAATTTTTTGAAAAGATTTGATTTTTTTCGCAATCCTTTATATCAAAAATTCTAATTTTTTCTTTTGTTTGTGCAATTTTTTCAAAAACTGCAGTCATTTCTTCTTTCATTTTTATTTTAATTAATTCATCAATGCTTTTTCCAGAAAGTAGTGCATTTTCAATAATTTCTTTTTTCTTATTCATAAAATCTCCTATATTTTTTTGTCATCCAAATTACTAATTGTTATGATTTTTGCTTCAAGTTGAGAGTTGTCTTCTTTCGCCCAAAGATATTTGCATAAACTATCAATTGCTTTTAAAGCAGAAGAAGTATCTCTAAGCTTTTTCTTGCCAGTAGGGTTACCTTCTTTGTCAATAATTTCTTCTTCTTCAAGTGAAAATTCTGCAATTTGAAGTAATTTTTTTATAACGTAGCATTTTTGAATTCTAAGTGTTTGAACTTGATGGTTGATTTGGCGATTTATTTCTCGAATAATTTTGTCTTGACTTAGCAATTCTTCAGAGAGTCTTTTGAGGTCTTTTTCTTTGTAGCCTGCATTTTTTGCTGCTATTTCGCCATTAAGACTCTTTAAATATTCAGTAATAAATCGTTGCTGTAGTGAAGTAAGAATATCCATAATGTTAAGAACCTGTAATATATTTGCCAAGGGGTTTAAAAATAGCTATGATAATTATGCTATTTATATTTCGGCTAGTGTAAAATATTTTCAATAGGTTGAACTTGTTTTGACCTTTTTTTTTGTGTTTAATTTCTGTTTATAGTAATACTAGGGCATTGTAGAGCATCAGTACAGAGCTTTGAACGCATAGTTGCTAAATTTTCTTTGTACATGCTAAGCCAGTATGAAAATTTACTATAATTAGGATTAGCTTTCATTTTCATACATGTTCCGTAAACGAGAAGTGGTTCAACAAAAGGTTCAGGGATGAGTGAGGAGTCTGTTTCATTTTCAAACTTCATTTTTTCGTTATCATCAGTCTCTTTTACAAAGTTGTTTGTGTAGTAAATGACGTCAATAGTTTTGTCTTCTGTGTACTTAGGCAAAAGTAGTATATCATTAAGAACACTGTAATTTTCATTGCTCATATTGCCAAGAAAAAAGCTTTCGAAATTTTGTGTATATTTTAATTTTTTTCCATCTATTATAAGCGAATTTATTTTCCCATTTATATTATTAACTATTTCAGTGGTATTTTTGGGTAGTTTTAGTATTTCTTTTCTTAATAAAAAATTCCAATTGTCAAAAGTACAAATTTCAGAATTGATAATATTTAAGATATTTTTAATTTTGATGTGATCGTTTTTAATAAGTTCATTAAAAGAGCGAACCCTTTTATAATTTAATTCCATAAGACATTTGTTTATTATTTCAAGATAATTCATTTTTACTCCTTGTTTGTTAAAAATATCTGCCCTTTTATTGGGCAGATATTAAAATGCTTCTTATTTAATAAGTCCTTTACGCAATTGTTCCATAATAAGGCTTTCATATTTTAAAAAATCAGCATTTGTCATTTTACCGATTTGCTCACGAGTAAAAATGGAAAAATTTTTGCCGTCATTTTTGTTATTTTGTGCATTAGATTGCAATTTTTGTTTGGCTACGGAATTTAATTTTTCAATTGTTTCATCATGAGTTACTTGCTGTATATATTTATCAATAGCTGATTTTTCAATTGTTTCTACCAGTTTAGATATTTTAGCAAGTTCATCTTGATCAACTCTAGCATTACAATTTTTCAAATAATCCAAGACAGAATTACGAGCTTGAGAATTAAAAAAATGATTATTAGAGTCAAAATCTTTCAAAATTTTCTCAAAGTCATAGCTATCTGAAGTTTGAAAATCCGCTTGCATTTTTTGTTGTACGTTTTCATCAATTGCCCTTTTGATTATACAGTTCAATAAATTTTGTTCTTGTTGCAAGTTGATTAATCCAGAATTTTTTAGAATTTGAAAATTAGCCAAATTTTGTTTAAATTCGTCACTAATTTTTAAATCTTGTGGAATCGTGTCAGTCTTTTGGCTAATCTTTTTTTCAATAATTTCTGAAATATTTGACTCGTTGTTCATCAAATTTTTATTTGAATTTTGTTCGAGTTGTTCAGTGCAAGATGTTGTTTTATTTGTATTTTCTGACATATATTAATCCTCATATTTTACTTGATTCATATAGCTAACTGCTTTTTCTATAGCAGTATCAATAAGTTTTGCGAACAGTATAGAAGCTAATCCTTTAAAAGGAATAGGTATTGGTAGTTTGCAAATAAGAAATTCAATAGCCATACGTTTTTTTTCTTTACCAGAGGCAGTAGATAATTTTTCTTCAGCATAGCTTACTGCCGAAAAAGCTAAATCTGAAACAGTATCTTTAAAGTTTTCAAACATAATTTTCCTCATAAAAATTGGCACAGAAGGTTAATTCTGTGCCATAGTACAATATAAAAAAGGAGAGAGTCTTTTATAATTAATCTTCAGAATTGCTTTGAGTTGTTGCGTTAGGGTCGCTAACAATCATTTTGGCTAAAGCGTTCGGTTGAACAGTTTTTGCACCATATAAATAAAGACCTCGTACTAAATCAGCAAAAGAATCTTTATCTCTCAAACTTTCAATTTTTGCTAACTGAGATGCAAAAGTGATAGCATCGTTAGTACCTGCCAAAACGTAGAATTTACCAGATGTTGAAGTTAAATTTGTGCTAACCAAAACATCCATACCAGCAATTCTACCGATAGAGCCTTCTCTTAATGTTTCATCGGCAACGTTGTGTGCACCAATAAATTCAGTACTTTGTAATAAATAAGATTCAATAACAGGATTAATAACGACCCAAGGAGTTTTATTTCCTGTAAGAGCATTTGAATTTTTTAGCCTTAAGGCTAATTCTACAAATTTTGAATAGATAGTAGATTTATCAAGAGTAATAGAGTTTGATTCACTACCTACAGTATTTTTTTCACTAACTTCAGAGTGCATGCCAAGTAGGAAAGAATCTTGAACTTCTTCAATAGCTTTTTTTGCATTTTCTAAATGTGCATCCATAATACTTTGATTAGCTTGTGCTTGAGCAATGTCGTTGATTTTGAATGCGAAATATTTTTTCTGGTCAATAACTAAGTCCATAGATGTTGGAGATAATTCATTATAACTTATGTTATTTGTTCCAACTGTTGAAACTGTAACTTCTGCAGGTGTTATAATTTTAACTTTGTCACCTTGGTTTTGGATTTCTCCTTCATAATTTTTGTTTACGCATTGAAGCATAACGCAATTTTTTTCTAACATTGTGTTCAATTTTTTGCTCCATATTTCAGGGATAAATGGAGAATAAGGATTTGTAGTCGTAATTCCTGTTGTTTGAGATTCAGTCATTTGAATTTCCTTTCTTTTATGTGTAGTACAACAAAACAATGTTTTAAAACATTGTCTAAATTCTATTTTAGGATATTGGCAACTCTCATTGAATTAGAGAGTGCATTAAATTTATTTAGTATTTTGTGAAATTATCCTTTAGGATAAAAAAGAAAAAGGGAGTGGGTAGAGCTCCCTTAAGAATTAGTGTTAGATTATATGCGTTTTTTAGTCTTCGTTAAAAATTTCTTTGAACTCTATTCCAATAATAGCGACATTGTGCTCAAGAGAATTGCCTTCAACACAAAGCTGTATCGCATAATTTGCCTCTGAAATTTCGGCTTTATACATGCTTTCTGCATCAATTGCCCAAATTGCTTCATTTGAATCATCGCTCCAAGTATCGTTTAATTGCGTTGTTGAATCTTCTTTTGCCCAATTTAGGTTTTCAAAATTACTAGAATAAATGTTTTCAAAATCGTCTTGATTTTCGCTATCAAAATTTTTATAAACAGAAAAATTGAAGTTATTTTCATAACTTTCATCGAGTATGAAATAAAATTCGTCAATGGTTTTTCTAATTGTAGGATTGCCTATTGATAAAAATGGAGATTTCCACATAAAATCAATTGCTTTTCCATTAAAACTGTTGCCAATATTTTCTTTATAAATATTACCATTACTGTCGGCAGTTATGATGTAATCTTTTAATATAGTCGATGTTGTTATATTTTGCGGTAAGATTCGTTTGTACCATGCTTTGTTTTGAATATCATTTATCCATATTGTATTAAGATATTCGCTATTTTTGTAAGGTATGAAAAACCAAATTTGATTTTTATTTTCATAATTAATCGCAATGACTTCGCTAAATCTGGACTTGTCAAAATTAGAAAATTCCTGTTTGATTTTTTCAGTAATTTCATTACCAAGCATTATTTGATTTAACTCTCCAACTTCAAGCGTGAAAATTCCACTACTAAAGAAGTATTGTCTATTATTCGCACTGATAATTCCGTTTTGTGCATAAGCACCTTTGTTTGCAAATGGCGTAATGGCAAAATCTGAACTTGAAGAACCGCTTAGTAAATAAACACTTTTTTCTTTATAAATTGCAAGGTAATCTTTGAAAGGTTTTAGTGCAACTATTTCGTCTGTATCAGTGTAAAAATCATTAATATATCCTGCATCTCCTTCTGCTGAAAAATCTGTGTAGCTTCCAAGTGCGGAAAAATATATGCTTGAACCTGATCCTACCCAAATTCTACCTTTGTATACGGAAATAATGTCGCTATATACTGTTTCTCCGGCTGAATTTTTTATATCACAATCTATAATGTCATAATTTTCATTATTTTTTATAAAAAACATTTTATCTTGTTTGCCAGAAATAATTGTTCCATTTAGATAATCAGTAAATACAACATGCTCCGAATTAAGTTCTCTATTTAAAAGTTTAACTGTATTGTTATTATCGTTGTAGATATATATTTTACCACTTTCTGTTATGATAATTAGTCGATGTCTTTTTGCGTATTTCATTTCATGTAGTGCTGTAATTTTTTCATTATCAGGAATTGTAGCCAAAAGGATATTACCCTTTTGTCTAATAACACCTTTGTTTTGAAAAATTTCAACATTTTTTGAATCTGCCCAGTAA
>JBJFBU010000095.1:0-10502 GCA_051888595.1 Candidatus Gastranaerophilaceae bacterium
ATGTATCAAATTACCAAAATAAAGCTAATGAATTGCAAAATCAAATAGAAAGTAGTAAAATAGAGCTATCATATGAAGAACAATACGCAATAAATCAATATATTAGTTCTGAAAGTTATATATTAAATGAAACATTAAGAGAAGAATTGGAATTAACAGAACAGCAAAAAACACTTATAAATAATTTAGACAAGGCTTTAGATAAGTTTCCAAAATATGAAGGATATGTTACACGTTCAATAATGCTAGATGAAAATACTTTAAATAAATTTTTAAAGTCGCACAAAGTAGGTAAAAAAGTAAAATATAAGGCATATACATCAGCGACAGTAGGAACTAGATATAATGATTTAAGCAATGTTGAATTACATATAAAATCAAAAAGTGGAATAGACATAAGAAAATACAATAAAGAAGAACAAGAAATATTATTTAAAAGGAATAGCTGTTTTAAAGTTGATAAAATTAAAAAGATTAATAATGTTTATTATATTTTTATGGAGGAAATAGATGGGTAATTTATCTTTTAAGGAGTTTCAAAAACTAACAGATAAAAAGAAATGTGAAAGATACAAAGATTTAAATAGTCATGATAAATTTTTAGCTAGAATGTCACATAACCCTGGAACAGAAGTTATTGGATATGAAGAAGTAACAGATGAAGAAAAAGAATGGGCAGATAAATTAATAAAAGAGATAGAAAAACAAGAAAAATCAAAATAATTTTTATTTTTTCGACAAAATTCGACTTGACTTTCTAACTAATAGTGATATACTCTTTTTAAATTATAAATAAAAGGAGAGGATAATATGGTATGTCCAAATTGTGGAGCTAATAATAGTAAAGCTATAAGTAATGTTCACGGAAAAATAAAAAGAAGGGGAATAATTTCTACATTAATTAATTTATTATTAATAATTTGTACTTGTGGAGCTTGGTTAATAGTAATGTTAATAAGAGGTGGAAGCAAAGGGAAAATAAAAACAGAGACAATGTTTGTATGTAATGAATGTGGAAATGAATTTACAGCAAAACAGTCACATAAAGCATTAGCAAATTCAAGGAACTAGAAGGTATCAAAAGATATCTTCTTTTTTTATATGCAAGTTTAGTGTAACGGTAGCACAACAGTCTCCAAAACTGTTTGTAGTGGTTCAAATCCATTAACTTGTGCCAATTAATTAATAGGAGGTGATAAAGATGGGATGTAAAAAAGGTGGAAAAAAGAAATAATTAAATAGTTAAATAGTTATTAATATTAGAGCTTAAAAGGCTCTTTTTTTATTGTAAAAATTATAGTCGACGGACTTTAAACGGGGGAGGTTCCAATATGGAAGACGAAAAAAATCAAAATAATGTAGATACTCAAACTACAACAGATAATGCTCAAAATAAAGAGCAAAAAACTGAAAATAAAAATGAGGGTGAGAAAACTAAAAAACAAGTAGCTCAAAAAGGTGAAGATGGTTCAATAGTTTTCAAAAATCAAGATGAGTTAGATGGATTTATTAGAAGAATGTATGCCAAAGGAGCTGAAAAAGCAGAACAAGGTGAAACTTCTAAACAAGTTCAAAAAACTCAAAATAAGCAAGAAGAACAAGGACAAGAACAAATGGAACAACAAACAGTTCCAGCAGACTACTTATTAACAAAAGTTGCACTTGCTATGGCCAAAGCTGGTGTAAATGCTGAAAAAGTAGAACGTGCTTCTAGATTAGTTGATATTAGCAAAATTCAAGAAAATGGAGCTATTAATGACAAAAGTTTAGAAGATGAAATCAATGCAGTTATTGCAGAATTTCCAGAGCTAAAAAATGCGAAGGAAGAAGAAAAACAAGAAAAAGGTTTTAAATTTGGAGCAACAGAAGGAACTTCAAATTCAAACCAAACACAAAAAAGACCTGTAGCCACAAAAAGATGGAACAGGTTTAATTCATTTTAGGAGGTAATTAATTATGGCATTAAATTATGCAGAGGTATGGTCTCCAGACCTATTAGAAATAATGGAGCAAGAATCATTAACATCACCATTCGTAACTACAGCAGTTAAATGGTTAGATGCAAAAACATTTCATTTTACACAAATTAGTACAAGTGGTTATAAATCACATAGTAGAAATGGTGGATGGAATAAAGGAACATTTGCACAAGAAGATGTACCTTATACTGTTTCTCACGATAGAGATATTGAATTTTTAGTAGATAAAGCTGATGTAGATGAAACAAATCAAACAGCTTCTATTAAAAATATTTCTGAAACATTCCACAAAACACAACAAGTTCCAGAAATGGATGCTTATTTCTTCTCAAAAGTTGCTACAGAAGCACAAAAATTAGAAGGATATCATAGTTCAACAGCTATTAGCTCATATACAAAAGAAAATGTATATACAAAATTAAAAGCTATGTTAAATGCTGGAAAATTAAGAAGATATGTTGCTAAAGGAGCATTAATTGCTTATGTAAGTTCAACAATAATGGATTTATTAGAACAATCAACAGACTTTACAAGAAAAATAGAAATGACACAAATTGCAGAAGGTGGACTTGGAATTGAATCAAGAATTACAGATATTGATGGAGTAACATTAATAGAAGTAATAGATGATGAAAGATTCTATGATAAATTTGATTTTACAGATGGATTTGCACCAGTTGCTAGTACATCTCATAAAATCAATGTATTAATAGCTTCTCCATTAACTGTAAAAACAGTTCCAAAAATATCAAGTATTTATTACTTTGCACCAGGTTCTCATACAGAAGGAGATGGATACTTATATCAAGATAGAAGTTTATCTGATACATTTGTATTCCCAAACGGAAAAGATAATAAAATTGATAGTATATATGTTGATGTTGATACAGAAACATATAAAGCTGAATAGGAGGTAAATATGATAAGAATAATAAAAGATAATGTAATATTATCTATAAAAGAAGAAGATTTATCTCAATATGAAGCTAGAGGATTTAAAAAAATAGAAGAAGTTACAAAAGTAGATTCTTCTAAAGTTGAGAAAACAGAAAAGAAAGTAAAATAAGAGGTGTTGCAGATGATAACAGTATATGCAACAAAAGAGGACTATTCTAAATATGGAACAGGTTCATTAGAAAAAGATGAAATTGAAAAATATTTAGAATTAGCCTCAATAGATATAAACAGAGCTACATTAACAAGAATTGAAAAAAGAGGTTTTGAGAAATTAACATCACAGCAAAAAGATTTAATAATTAAAGCAACTTGTTATCAGGCTGAATATATAAAAGAAGAAGGCTTATATGATGATGTATCAAGTTATTCAATAGGTGGAGACTTAACAGTCAATACTAAAGAAGGAAATGGAATAACTGATAAATTAAAAATATCAAAATTAGCCTTTTTCTATTTAAAAAGAACAGGATTAACAAGTAGAATAATATGATTAAGAAATTAAACCCTAATCATTTAAAAAGATTATTAAATAATGAATGTGATGTTATTATATATCAAGAAGGCTTATCTGAAGAAGGTGAGCCTTTAACTTCTTTAGATTTAAAAAATGAAAAATGTAGATTTGTTGAAAAAACTAAAATTATAATTAGTCCAGATGGGAAAAAGGTTGAATTAATTGGAAAAGTAATATTGCTAGGAGATATAGCACCCAACATTAAAAAAATAAGTGGTGGAGAAGTAATAATAAATGATAGTAAATATGAAATTTATCAAGCAAGTAGACCTAGAAATCCAGATGGAACAGTTTATATGACAACATTGGAGTTGATGTAATATGAAAATAACTTATAATACCAAAAACATTAATATGATTAATGAAATGGCAAGATTAGCATTGATTGATACTGCAGAAGCGGTAAAAACAGATTTAATTCAAAGTCAAACAATGCCATTTGATACAGGTACCATGCAAAATGATAGTACTTTTGTTGATGACAAGAAAGTAATAAAAGGTATTACTAAAATTGTGGTAGATACAGTTTATTCAAGAAAAGTTTACTTTGACCCTGAAATACACATTAAACAAGGGAAAAATCCCAACGCAAAACAATATTATTTTGACGATTATACGGTTGGAAGTAAAAAGGATTTACCAATAAAGTATTTTAAACAAATGTTGAAAAGGAGAATCGGACAATGATAAATAAAATAAGTACAGTAAAAATAAAAGATTATTTAAAAACTGTTATTACAGAATGTCAAAAATGGTATATAGGACAAATGGACGAAAATCAAGAAAAGGCTATTGCTATATATGCTAATCGTAGACAATTAGAAGATAATTCTAAGTATAAACAATTAAAAAGTTATGGAATATTACCAATTACACTATTGTTAAGATGGACTAAAAATTATAATACGGCTGAAACAATGGCCAATAAAATTTATGAATTACTAGATTGTAGTTCTTTTTTTATTGATGAATATAATTGCTCAATTGAGTGTTTATATAATGGCCCAATTGATTTGGGAGCAGATAAAAACAATGTTTATAAGTTTTCGATAGAATTAAATTTATTATATAGAAAGGGTGAAAATAATGGCAACTAAAACAGGAGTATATCCAGTATATGAAAACCAATTTCAAGTAGGTTCTAGCAAAGAAGCATTAACAGAAATAGCAGATATGGAAAGTTTCTCTGTAAAATTAGATAACGGAGTTGAAGAATGGAATCCATTAGACCAAAAAGGATGGGTTAGAAGATTAATGACTTCTAAATCTGTTACAATATCAATCTCTGGAAAAAGAAATTTTGGAGATGCTGGTAATGATTATGTAGCAGGATTAGCATTAAAAAATGGAAGAGATGTTGAAGGATGTTTACAATGGACATTCCCAGATGGTGCAACATTAGTATTTGAAAATGCTATTTATAACATAACAAACTGGGGAGCAGGAAAATCAACAGAAGTTATCCCACTTGAATTTGATGTAATGTCAAATGGAAAACCAACATATACAGAAGCAGAGTAGGGAAACCTACTCTTTAATTTTATATTAGGAGGAATTTAAAATGGCAAATTTAGATATTAGTTCAAAATTAGGTCACGAAAAACAAGAAATAACAATAGCAGAAGGCAAAACATATGAAGTAGATTGTAGTGCAATTACAATGCTAAAAACAGAAGATTTATTTAAAAAAGGAGAAATTTTAAAAGCATTAGAAACACTTTTGGGTAAAAAGATATTAAAAGATATAGAAGAAATGAAATTAACAGTAAAAGAAATGAAAATTATAATAATCGCAGCAGCTGCACAAGTAAATGAAGTTTCTTATGAGGAAATGGAAAAACGATTTCAAAACTAGTGATGATACAGAATTATGGTATGACATGGAAGAAGACTGGCCATTAATTGAGGCAAGTCTAGCAAAACAATATGGAATAAGAATAAGAAAAGAAATAGACACAATGGATTATGCAGAATTGTGTAATCTTATCTCTGGTTTAATGCCAGATACACCACTACGGAAATATTGTTCAAATTCGTAGTGAAGATGATGATGAAGTTCTTAAAAATTTCACACAAGAACAAAAAGATATAAGATGGAAATATAGAAATAAATTAGCAAAGAAAATAAGCGAAGAAGATTATAAGAAAGTTATCGCTGAAATGCAAAAAGCTTTTAAAGAAATGGCTGGTGATAACAAATGATAGAAGTAAGATGCCCTAACTGTAATCAACTTCTAATTAGAGTTGAACAATGCAAGGGCGAAATAAAATGTATACGATGTAAGAAAACAATAAAAATTGATATAGATGAAAAAGACAGAGTGAGCAACACGACCATTATTGGTGAGTAGTTAGCCAATACCTGCTTTTACCTTAAAAAGAAGGGAGGAGTGGGTATATGAGCACAAATGTAGGAGCAGTTGATTTTGAATTATTATTAAATTCAAATCCTTTTAACAAAGGGTTAAAAAATGCTAGTACACAAATAAAAAGTTCTGGAATTGAAAATTCATTAAAGAATATTGGAAAAATGGCCTTGGCTGCTTTTTCTGTCAAAGCAATAGTTAATTTTGGAAAAGAATGTATTAATCTAGGTTCAGATTTAGCAGAAGTTCAAAACGTTGTAGATGTCACATTTGGTAACTTAAATACAGAAGTAAATAAGTTTGCTGAAAATGCAATAGATAAATTCGGATTAGGACAAACTGTAACAAAAAAATATGTAGGTACATTTGGAGCAATGTCAAAGGCATTTGGATTTAGCAATAAAGAAGCTTTAGCAATGTCTGAAACATTAACAGGACTTGCTGGAGATGTTGCATCTTTCTACAATTTAAGTTCTGATGAAGCTTATACAAAACTAAAATCAGTATTTACAGGAGAAACTGAAACACTAAAAGATTTGCGGTGTTGTAATGACACAAAATGCATTGGACCAATATGCTTTAGCAAATGGATATGGTAAAACAACAGCAAAAATGTCTGAACAAGAAAAAGTAGCATTGAGATATAAATTTGTATTAGATAAATTAAGTTTAGCAAATGGAGATTTCGCAAGAACTAGTGATAGTTGGGCAAACCAAACAAGAGTATTAAGTTTAAGATTTAATGAATTAAAGGCTACATTAGGACAAGGATTTATAAATATATTCACGCCAATTGTAAAAGGAATAAATTTGGTATTATCAAAATTACAAGTATTAGCAAATGCTTTTAAATCATTTACAGAGATGATATTTGGAAATGCTGGAGGAGATAATAGCTCAAGTTCGGTTTCAAATTTAGCAACAGATGCTTCGAATGCAAGTGATGCAGTTAGTGGAATTGGCGAAAGTGCTAAAAAATCAGCGAAGGATTTAAAAAGTTTAGCATCATTTGATACAGCACAAGTTTTAAAAAATGATAGTGACGATAGTTCTTCTAGTGGAAGTGGAGCAGGAGGAATAGGAGATTTTAATCTTGGAGATTCTGCAAGTTCAGTTATGGAACAAGCAAATACACAAATGGACAAATTTATGAATAAAGCAAAAGAGCTAGTAAATATTTTTAAACAGGGTTTTTCAGAAGGATTTGGTAATTTTGATTTATCAAGTATAACAAATTCTATAGAAGGAATAAAAAGAAATTTATCAGAAATATTTACTTCACCAGAAGTGTTAAATGCCTCTAACAACTGGGTAAATACTGTTACATTAAATTTAGGAAGAGCAGTAGGAAGTGTTGCTAGCATAGGTGCAACAATTGCTGATAATTTATTAGGTGGGTTTAATTTATTTTTAGAACAAAATAAAGGAGATTTACAAGGTCATATAGTTAGATTATTTGATTTGTCATCTAGAAGTGCAGAAATACAAGGAAAATTTTCTACAACAGTAGCAGATATATTTAGTGTATTTAGAGGTGATACTGCAAAACAAATAACAGCTGATATAATGGCAATATTTGCAGATAGTTTCTTAGGAGTTAGGGAAATAGCTTGGCAAGCGGGTAATGATATTTTATATATGATTACTGAGCCAATAAATGAAAATAAAGATTTGATAAAACAGACGTTACAAGGAATGCTAGAACCAATTAGCTCTGTACTAGGAACAATAAAACAAGGTATTCAAGATACATTTTCAAAGTTTTGGGAAGTTTATGATACATATATTAAACCAGCAGTTGAAAATATTAAAAATGGTTTTAGTTCTATTCTAGAAACAGTATTAACTGTATGGAATGAAAATATAAAACCTATTCTTGATGAATGGGCAATTAAATTTGATGAATTATGGACGCAACATATTCAACCGATGGTTGACAGTTTTCTAGAATTTATAGGCAAATTAATTAATGGAATATCAGAATTATGGAATAAATGGCTAGTTCCAATTATAAATTGGATTGTAAAAAATGTGGTTCCAGTTGTAGGACCAATCATAAAAGAAATAGGCAACACTATAATGAATGTATTTGGTAAAATTGGTGATATTCTAAAAGGATTTTGGGATACATTAAGTGGAATTATAGATTTTATAGTTGGTATATTTACAGGTGACTGGGAAAAAGCTTGGAACGGAATTAAAGAAATATTTAGTGGAATTTGGCAAATCATCAAAGGTATTTTTGGTGGAATATGGGAAGCAATAAAAGGAATTGTACGAACAGCCATAGATACAGTAAAAGGAGTTATACAACTAGGGTTAAATGCAATTAAATCTGTTTGGGAAAGAATTTGGAATGGAATAAAAAGTTTTGTTTCAGGAATATGGAATGGAATTAAAGGAGTATTCTCTGGAGTAGGAAATTGGTTTTCTAATATATTCCAACAAGCCTATAATGGAATTACAAGAGTATTTAGTAATATAGGTAATTTCTTCTCAAATATATGGAATGGTATAAAAAATACATTTAGTAATTTAGGGACAAGTATAGGAAATGCAATATCAAATGCAGTAAAAAGTGGAATTAATGGTGTTATATCGTTAATAGAAAGAACAATTAACAAGGCAATTTCATTAATAAATGGTGGAATAAGCCTAATTAATTTAATCCCTGGTGTAAATATTGGCAAAATTGGAAGATTAAATTTACCACGACTTGCAGAAGGTGGATATGTAAAAGCAAATACACCACAATTAGCAATGATTGGTGATAACAGGCATCAAGGAGAAGTTGTGGCACCAGAAGACAAAATAATGTCTTTATATAAGAAAGCTAATCAAGAAATGGGATTAGGAAATAATCAAAAAGTAATAGAATTACTTGAAAAGATAATACAGATATTAATTAATTTAAGTTTTGATTTCAATTTATACATAGATAGTTATGAATTAAATAAAAGACTTGAAAAAATAAAAAATAAAAATAAATTTGCAACGAATGGAGGCTAAATATGTACGAACCAAAATTAATAGTAAATAATACGGTAGTACCAGGAATTATAAGTATAACTCCTGGTCCAGAGCCTCTATGGGGTGATGGTACAGGAAGAAATGCTATGGATGGACATTATAGTGGTACATTTATAGGGTATTTTACAACATTGGAAATAAAATTTGGAAAAGTGACTGATAATGAATTTAATTTAATAAAACAATTACTTGAACATCCTTTTTTAGAGGATGTTCAATTTTCTTTAGAAAAAGATATGGGAGATTATAAACAAGGGGATTTATTTACAGAAGACTTTTATAATGGTCAGGCTATAAAATCAAATCCACTTGCTTGTGGAGGATATTGGGATGAATTTAGTGTAGTATTAACTGCCATAGATAGGAGGCCACAAAGAACATGAAAAAAGTAAGTAATGAGTTTATAAATTTATCAAAAAAGGTAAAAACACAAGATATAAAGCTGACTATTAATAATGGAGAGCTAACAGTGCAAGAAGTTCATTTTATGCCAGTAAATATATTTAATTCAATTCCTATTAGTAGATTAAAAACAAGAAAAGAAGTAATTGCAAAAGAATTAAAATATAGCTTTGAAGGACAATTATTTAAAACCATAATGCAACAAGTAGAAATTACAGTAAAAAATGCTAGTGAGATAAAAGGTAAAAAAATTGATTTTAAATATGGTATTTTAATAAATAATGAATTTGAATATTTGGACATGGGAGAATATTACATTAAAGATGTAGAAGATGACAAAAACAAAGAAGAACTAGTAGTGACTGGGTATGATAAAATGCTTAATTTTATGATACCATTTAAACAAAGTGATTTAAAATTAACATATCCATGCAAAATGGGACAATTAGTAAGTAGAATGGGAGAAGTCTGTGGAGTAGAATTATACTCTGCAGATTTTTATAGTTCAGATTTAATTGTAGATGAGGATTTTTTCACTATACAAGAGTTAACGTACAGAGATGTTTTAGAAAAAATTGCTCAAACCACACTAACAACTATTTTTATAAAAGAAAATAAATTATATCTTTGCAAAATAGGAGAAAGCGTACAAACTTTGGATACAAGTTTTTTATCAAATTTAGTTATTGGAGAAAAATTTGGACCAGTAAATGCTTTAGTACTTGGAAGAGGAAGTGTAGAAGATAACATTGAATCTGTTGACCAAAAAAGTATAAATACAAATGGCAGATGCGAAATAAGATTTGATGAAAATGAATTTGTAGATAGCAAAAGAGAAGAAGTAATTGATGAAATGTTTCAACAAATAAATGGGTTAGAATATTACGCAATTGAGGCTTCAAATTTAGGAATATTATGGCTAGACCCTTGTGATGTAATAATAGCAAAGGATAGAGAAGAAAGCGAATATAAAACTATTTATTTAAAAGCTAGTGTTACTATAAATACAGGAATAAAAGGTGAAATAGAAGCAGATATTCCAGAAGAAACTACCACTGAATACAAAGTTACAACAAAAGAAGAAAAGAAAACTTTGAAAGTTGAAAGACTAGCAAGGAAAAATGAAGGACTGATTCAAGATATCGTTAAAGAAGTTGGAGACAGAACAGAAAAAGAAACATCAATAACACAAGATATAGATAGTATAATAAGTAGAGTATATAAACTAGAGGAATTTACCAAAACAACCACAGG
>JBJFBU010000096.1:0-10386 GCA_051888595.1 Candidatus Gastranaerophilaceae bacterium
TAAATTTATGTTCTAAAGCTCTCGTTTTTATTCTCAAGTATAATGAATTTGTTTCCTCGTTTGATAAAAAAGATGCACAAGAAAGTTTAATTCTGGCATTAGAAAAGAATTGTAATGGATTTTCAGATAAATCTTCAAGTATAAGCTTTTTCAATTCTGTCAGTCCATCAGGTGTTATGTTGTAAAAACAAGATTGCTTACCGCCTTCTGATAATATTTTTTTTGAATGAATAAATTTTGAAGCTTCAAGTCTTTTTAATGCGGGTTTTATTGCTCCAAAACTAGGTTTTGTATATGCTCCAAAAATATCAGAAATATTTTTTTGAATGCCATACATTGTTAATTCTCTTTTTGTAAGTGAAAATAAAATCAAAAGTTCTATCATATCTACATTTTACCATAAAAACTTGTAGAAATTTATGTTTAGATTAGAATATTATTATATTGATGGAAGTGGTGAAAAATGAAAACTTTAACAAAATTTGACGAAGTTATAGAGATAGTAAAAGAAACAGATTTAAAGCATATAGCAATTATCATGGATGGTAATAGAAGATGGGCTAAAAATCATTCTCTACCATCTGCAATGGGGCATAAAAAAGGCGTTGATGCCTTAAAAAATACACTAAGAGCGTGTGATGATTTTGGTGTGAAGTACCTAACAGTTTATGCATTTTCTACTGAAAATTGGAATAGAAAAAAAGATGAAGTTGATTTTCTAATGGATTTGTTTGGAAAAACTTTAAAAAATGAAACAAAAGAAATGCATGAAAATAATGTTGTTATCGAATTTATTGGTGATTTATCAAAATTAAGTAATAATTTGCAAAAGATATTAAATGAATCAAGAGAATTAACTAAAAATAATACTGGTGTGCATTTGCAAATTGCATTTAACTATGGTGCAAGAAATGAGATTGTAAATGCGGTTAAAGAAATTGTGAAAAAAGGTGTTTCTGCTGATGATGTCACAGAAGAATTAATATCTAATGAATTATACACTGCTGGTATCCCAAATCCAGATTTGCTAATAAGAACTGGCGGAGAAATGAGAATTTCAAATTACTTATTATGGCAAATTGCATATTCTGAATTTTATGTAACAGATTTGTTCTGGCCTGAATTTGATAAAAATGCACTTGCTGATGCTATTATTGAATTTAAAAATAGACAAAGACGATTTGGAGTTTAGAAATGAAAATTGTTTTTGCTACATCAAATCCTCATAAACTTCAAGAAGTAAATGATATATCATCAAATTGTAGTGTAGAATTTGTACTTCCTAAAGAGGACTTTAATCCAGTTGAAAATGGTTTTTCATTTGAAGAAAATTCACTAATTAAAGCAAAAGAAGCATATAGAGTTTCAAAAATGATGACATTAGCAGATGACTCAGGATTGTGCGTAGACGCTTTAAATGGTGCTCCAGGACTTTATTCTGCCAGATATGCAGGGTCACAAGACGAAAAGATTAACAAACTTTTAAATGAGCTTGAAGGTGTTGAAAATCGTTCTGCCAAATTTACTTGCTGTATGTCACTTTTAGATGAAAACGGAGATTTGATATATCAAGTAACCGAAAATTGTAATGGCGAAATTGTAAAAAAAAGAAAAGGTGTGAATGGTTTTGGTTATGACCCTATATTTTTAGTAAATGGTTACAATTTAACAATGGCGGAGCTTTCTGCTGAAGAAAAAAATAAAGTTTCTCATAGAGGTAAAGCATTGAATAAAATTTTAGATTATATAAAAGAAAATTTAATATAAATTAAAATCTTATGTTTTATATTTTTGTTGATTATATAATTAGAGAAGAGATTTATGAAAGGATTTAAAAATGATAGATGATTCAGTTTATACGCAATTAGAAAGAGAGATTAACCCGACTCATGATATAAAATTATTTGCTGGTCGTTCTAATCCAAAATTAGCACAAGAGGTTGCAGAAGCATTGGGTACATCTATTGGTCCTATGGTTATAAAAGATTTTGCTGATGGCGAAATTTATGTTCAAGTAAAAGACAGTGTTAGAGGTGATGATGTTTTTATAATACAACCTTTGTGTAAGCCTGTTAATCAAAATTTAATGGAATTATTGATTATAATTGACGCATTTAAACGTGCTAGTGCAAAATCTATCACTGCTGTAATTCCTTATTATGGCTATGCAAGACAAGATAGAAAAACATCAGGTCGTGAAGCAATTACTGCTAAACTGGTTGCTGATTTATTAACAACTGCTGGCTGTAATAGAGTTTTGGCTGTTGATTTGCACTCTGGTCAAATTCAAGGTTTCTTTAATATCTTGGTAGATCACATTTTTGCAACATCAATTTTGGTTGATTATATTAAAAAATTAGGTTTAAATATGGACAATTGCGTTGCTGTTAGCCCTGATACAGGTGGTGTTCAACGTTCTAGACATTTCGCAAAAGATTTAGGTTGTTCTCTTGCGATTATTGATAAACGTCGTGATAAACATAATGAAGCTATTGCAAATTGTGTAATTGGTGATGTTAAGGATAAAATTTGTTTGATGTTTGACGATATTATTGATACTGCAGGTTCAATAACAGAAGCTTCAAAACTACTTAAAAAAGAAGGTGCAAAAGATATTTATGTTTGTGCTATTCACCCTGTATTCTCAGGGCCAGCAATTCAAAGGTTAGAAGATGCTCCAATTAAAGAAGTTATTGTTACAAATACAATTCCTCTTGATACAGGTGCATTACCTGCTAAAATAAAACAATTATCTGTTGCAAACCTTTTGGCTCAAGCTATTTCTAGAATTCATGATGATGAATCAATTAGTTCATTATTTGGCTTTGAAAAAGAAATGGTTGTTCAATAAAAAAAAGAATTCTTTACTTAATTTTACCGCCATAAAATTTTCCAGTGATGGCGGTTTTTATTTGCAAAAATCTATTTAATTTTAGCTGTTAGCCAATTAATAATTGAATTTTGAATAGCAGGTTGTTGACTTAAAAGTAACATTCCACTGGAACCAGTTTTTGTATTACAAATTTCAAATGTGCCTTGAGCAAATTTGGATAATTTTGTTTGTTCTTGCATTGAATATGTATCAGTTTTGCTTGCGATAGCTAGAATAGGAGCATTACCAATTTCTGTCATTGCAACAGGAACATATAGACCTTTGAATGTCATTGAAGGTCCCATCAAAACAAGTGCTTTAGGTTTTACTGGCATTGATTTTGCTACTAAAATAGCTGTATTAGCACCAATGTCACTACCAATAATTGCCCAGTTATAAAAATTAACTTTTTTTGTTTCTGCTTTTATAAAATTTATTGTTTCAACTATATCTTGCGGATATTTCATAAATGTTTCATTCTTGAATGAACGCCAAGAACGTTGATGAAAGTTTTTGTCATATACACTTTTGCCATGACCCCTTAAATCAACTCTAATAACGGCATAACCTAAATTATTAAATTTTACTTGTAGTGGAATCCAATATCTGCTGTTATATCCCAAAGAATGTAGCATAACTATCGTTGGGTATCCTTTCAATTTTGTCTTTGGATAGCTCAAATATGCATGTAATAAATGACCATCTGAAGTTTTTACAGTATATTCTCTTTCGGTATAAGTTTTTTTAGGTTTTGTTGTTCCTGCAAATGTTGCTTGAGTGGTTATTATTGTAAAAAATAAAATTAAACTAATAGTAAAAAATTTTTTCATATATTTAATCCTTTTTATACAAGTTATTATAATATAAATTTAAAATATTACAAATGTTACAATTTTTATGAATACTGAAATTAGCAATAAAAAAATACGTTATATTATATAGTAGTAGTTATAATAGAGGGTTATATGTCAACAATTTATCTTGATACAAATTTATTCTCGCTTCAGCACAAGTTGAATATTACATCAGAACGTATGATGAATTATTCAAATAAAACTGTTGATGAAATTATTGAAGCAGAAGCTAGTCAAGGTAATACGCAAGCTTTGGTCTTTGCAAGACAATTAGAATCAGACCCTCAAACATTAATTAAAACATATAAATTAGATGAACCCGGCAATAAGTATAACTTGATTTCACAAATTCCAGAACAAGAGATGCCTGAATATTTAGAATTATTAGAAGATGATGATTTGAGATTGGGTTTGAATTTCTTTTCACAAGAACAATTGTTAAAATTGATGGAAGAAATAGCTCCTATTGAAGAAGTTGTAAATTCAGCTCTTATTTGTTTTCCTTTGCAACAAATAATGGAAATGATGCCAGATAAAGAATTGAATAATTTTATTATAAATAAAGATTTAGACCAAGAATTTTTGATGAAAAATTTAGCAATGATGCCACCAGAAGTTATTGCAGCAATGATTGAAACTGCGACTGGAGCACCTGTATTGGAAGAAGATCCTGAAAAATTATTGGGTATGTTATACGGACTTGATGATGACACTTATCAAGAAGCCCTAATAGCTATGCATCCTGATGCAAAGCGTTATATGGTTATGAATATGTATAAACAAGATCCTGAAGTTTTACAGTTATTCCCAGCAGGTGCATATACTGATATGATGGCTACAATGCAAAAACCAGATATGATGGCTGGTATGGCAGCATTGCAGACTGAAACATTGGTAAATATGAATGCAGAACTACCTCCAGAATTGATGGCGATTGTGTTGACTCAAATTGATCCAAAAGATTTGGCAGAACTTCTAATTAAGGAGTATCCTGAGATGTTGAGTCAGATAATTGCTGTATAGATGAGTAATTATCTTTCAAAAAATCTATTAAAAATTCTAGTGCAACTTGTGTAAACAAGTATTTTATCATTTTTCTGCTGTGATGAGGGTTTATTTCAAACTTTTTGACGTTTATTGCACATTTGTTTTTTATTGCAACATAAATAATACCAACTGCTTTTCCTGATTCAGGTGTTGTTGGTCCTGCAATACCTGTTGTTGCTATTGCAACATCGCAACCTGTTCTTTTGTATAAACCTTCAACCATTTCTGTTGCACATTCTTGACTAACTGCACCATAGTTTTCTAGTGTATCTTGTGAAACATTTAGCAATTCTATTTTTGCTTCATTTGCGTATGTTACAAAATTTTCTTTTGTATACGAAGAACTGCCCGCAATATCAGTAAGTCTTGAGCTTAGCAATCCACCTGTGCATGATTCAGCAACTGAAATTTTTATTGAGTAGTTAAAAAGAATTCTAGCAATAGACTGTTCTGTTTTAGTATTCAGCTGATTTTTTAAATATTTTAAACTTTCTAATAATCTCTTCATAGCTATAATATAATTTAATGTGAGCAAAAAACTTTGTCAATACTTAAAATTAAAAGAGTTGAACTAAATTTTAGTTCAACTCTCTGTTCTATTTGCGTTTTAATTTTAATCTATTTTGCTAATATTGCTAATTTTGAACCTGTTTCAACTTTTTTAGCTTGTTGATAAGGGTTTGTAACAAAGTTATATTGAGGATTGTACATAACTTTTGTTTGTTTCTTTTCTGGTACAGAATATAAAATTAATGTGCTATCAAACATATCAATTCTATTTCTATCTGAATATTTACCAGTTCTTACTGAATTTTGATAATCATGTTCGTTATCAAAACGTTTGATGAAGTAATTTCCATTTGATTCGCAAACTTTGTAGATTGATTTATCTCTATCGTCTGCATTTTTGAATGTTGTTCCAGCTTGTAAACCTGCTTTTAAGCCAACTTTATCATTATTTGTAGTATGTAATGAAATGCTATCAAGTTTCACATGTGTTGGACGGAATTCTGCTTCTTTATCAAGATTTACATTGTTTGCATTGAATAAAGAAATTGCCATAGCTCCATCTGATGATTGTCTTAATATTGCTGAAACAGGTTTGCCAGAATTTACATCTTTTTGTAAATCTAATGTGAATGGTGCTCCATCATTTAATGCTTTTAATTCAGCTCTATCTCTTAAAGCCATTTTTGCATTCATTTCATTGTAGAAATCTTGAATAAATTGTTTGTTGCTGTCGTTTAGCCATTCCCATTTTAAAGCATTACGGTTTTGTAAGTATACGTTTTTAGCTTTTTCTTCATAACCTGTTAAGCCTAATTCATCACCTGCATACATTGTAGGATTTCCAGGTAAACTTACTAAGAAGCCCATCATAGCTTTGAATTTGCTCATTGAAGGTTTTAAAATTGTTTCAAATGTCGCATTGAATAATTTATTTTTTTCATCATTTGATAATTTTAAACCATGTTTTGCTTCTGCTTGTTTCATAACTGATTTAATAGTTACATCAAAAGGTTTTGTACCAAATGCATCAGCAGAGAATTCTTTGTCCATATATTTACCAGATGTTAAGTCAGCAACTGATTTGCTGATTGCAGAATAAACTTCATCTTTTCTTTGACCTTGGAATACTCTACCTAAAGCTTTGCCAAATCCACCTTTTATTGCATCGCCCATAGCAATAGCTTTGTTGCTAACTTTGTTAAAGTCAATGCTATTGATATCTGCATCTGTAACTTGGTTATACATTTTATCTTTTAAAACTGCAGCTGCAATTTTTTTGTGGTTGTAGTTTTTAGAGAAATTAGTATGGAAAAGTTCCATATCTAATGATAAACAATGTAACATACGAGGTTTATCATGGTTACCTACAAATGTGTAAGAGTAAAGAATTGAATCTAATGGTGCAGAGTTTAAGTAGTTATCAGCTCCTACCATTTTATCAAATATTTTTCTTTCTCTAGCATTTGTATCAAGTGTTACACCAGTTGTGATATCTTTGTTGAAGATATTTGCAACATCAGTAAAGAAGTAAGAATAGTTAGCAATACTTGTCATTCCTGCTTCTTGGTGTAATTTCATTACAGCATCTTTTGCTGTTGAATATTTACCAGATTTGTCATGTAATGCGTATTCATCTGTAACCTCTGCTACCATATATGCATTTGGATTTTCTTTTGTAACACCTTCTGAGAAGTTTTTCCAGAAGTTTATTACGCTTGACCATTCATCTTTAAAGTTTGCATTGCCATTTCTTAAGGCATCCATATCTGCTATATCTTTTGCAGCATCAATTCTCCAGTCTAAACCTGCATTGTTTCTGTCAACAATCATCTCAGCTAATGCAAAACTGTTTTCATTTAAACCTTGTAAACGTTTTGTTAAAGCATTTACAAGAGTTGCTTTGTCTGCATTTGAAATTTTGTTTATACCAGATTTTAAGTTTTTAATTAACAAATTAGCTTCATCTTCTGGTGAATCTGCTAAAATTCCCATAGATGCTAGTGTTGTTTCTTCTTTCAATTTATCGTAATCATAAGAAATTTCACCATTTGCATCAACTTTAACTTCAGCTTTTGGTGCTACAGCTTTTACTAATGCAAATTTTGCGATATCTTGATTTACTAAAGGTAAAACATACTTACCTAGTTTTGAAACTGTATTTCCTTCAAATAAATTTCCACCTAAATTTTTGTTTACTTGTTGCATTACATCATCTGTAAACTTGAACATTTCTTCAGTGTACATTGAATCAGCTTTTGCATAAGTGTTTTTATTTTCTTCTGTAACTTGTGGGTTACCAGCTTTGAACATTTCGTAACGGCTTAAACCTATTTGGTCTGCAGTTGTTGCTCGATTTGTTATCAATGAAGAACCTAAAACTGCAACTGTATCATCTGCAAACTCAATTGAATCTAAAGGTAATGACATAATTGATTGCAATGTTAATTCTTTGTAGTTATCAGTCAAGTTATCTGTTTTTGATTCGTAGTTACCGTCAATAACATTTGAAACGATAGTTTCATTGATATCGTTATTTGAAGGTAATTCACCTTTATTTGTCAATTTTGCTATTGTTTCCATTGCTTCTTTTGGATTTGAGCTAACATTTTTTAACTCTTGAGCAACATATTCATTTAAAATGTCATTTGTTTTTCTTGTCCAGTATTTACCTGAGTTTACAACATAATCTTGTGCTTCAAAGTTTTTAGCTTTAATAAGATTTGTTTGGTATTCTCTTTCGTGACGAGGTAAGTTTTCTAAACGTTTTGTGTCAGCATGTGAGAATACAAAGTTTAATTTTGCAATATCTGTATTTGCATCCCATGTTTCAAAGCCGTTTTCGAATTTGTCTTCCAAAACATAAGATTCAGATTGAGTTAAAAACTTAGCAGCTAACGGTTGGTTTAGCATAATTTTGTTTTCTGCATTTTTGTTATATGCATTTAATTTCTTAACATTTTTGTTATAGATTTCAGGATTAATTTCAAATGAATATGGAACAACTGTATCGTTGTGGTTGTTTATATCATAAGTATTACCTGTATCTAACTTATCATAAGTTTTAATTAATTTTGTTGTATCTTTTTTAGCTTCGTCAGAAACTAATCTGTTATCAAAAATTTGAACAAATGTTGGTTTTTTAGCATCATAATTTGGATTTTTTGAAGATTTAATAATGCCATCAGCACCTTGTTCATATTTGTAAGGTGAGTTTACAATTTTATGTTCAACGTAGTCTTTATTTTTAGCAAAGATACCCATTGATAATGGTCCTGATTGTAAACCATTTGCTCTAAACCAATTGTAATATGGAGATTTTTCACCCCATTTTAACATGTGTTTAAAGTGAACACCTTCTAAACCTTCGTTTACAAAAGCACCATCTGAAACTAAGTTTATACCATTTTTAAATAATTTCTTTTGGAATGATGCATAGTTGTCAATGTTTCCAATAGAATTTGACATTTGCATACAGTTTTTATTCCAATAGCTGTGTGATGAAAGACTATCATCAGTAAATATTGGAGTTGAAACAACTCTTGTGTAACCTGCTTTTTTTAATTTATCAATATTTGCTTCAAGACCAGCTAAATTACCGCCCATTTTGTTAGAAAATGTTTTTGTAGCATATTTAGATTTTTCAAAAGTTTTTTTATCAAAAGTAGGTTTGCCTTCTTTGTCATATACCCAACCAACAGCGTAAGAATCAGGTAATGCCAATGTCATAGAACCACCTTTTGCAACTTTTGTTCCATCTTGCATAACTAAATTGAATTTATCAAAGTTGCCATTTTTTGAATAGTCGATTACTGAACCAGCATCAACTTGGTAGAAATATTTAGAATTATCTCTTTTATCAACTAATTTGTAGCGATAAGCAAATGGTTCTTTATTGCTTAATTCATCATAAGCATAGCTCATGTCGATTTTTACACCACGATTATCCATTTTTATAGATTTAACACCTAAATCAGTGTTAGTAAGTTGTTTACTAACATTATAGTTGTCATTTTTATCTTTATTTACGCTAAAAATTTCCAAATAACAGTCGTATTTGTTGCTGTCATGTGGAAAATTGAATTCAAATTCGCTAGTTCCTGTTTCAGATTTTTTGTGGTTAAAGCCAGTAAAATTAGGTGTTTTAACTAACTTTGGTAAATTCAAATTAACTTTCATTTCGATTCCTTAAAACGCTAATAGATATATATTTAAAGGTGCATGATTATTTTTTTTTGATACTTTTTTTGTTAAATGTAACAAAAACGTTACATAAATTATTTAATCTCATCTGAATAGAGGATAGCTCATTTTTCTTAAATATGTGATTATAATATTGAAATTAGGGAATGAGGTAGAAAAATGAATTTTACGGCAGTATTTGCTTTATTTTTTGGTATTCTTTTAGTATTTGTGAGTCAAAAATTTGATGGAGGTTCTTTAAGGTTGCTGATTCAACCAACTGCTTTTGCAATAGTTATTGGTGGAAGTTTTTGTGCATCTCTTTTGAATTTTAATTTGGCTACTCTTATTAATGCAATAAAATCTTCAAAAGAAGTTTTTGTAAACTTGTATGATGATTCAACAAAAGTAATTGAGGAAATTATTCAAATTGCATATTTTGCTAGAAGAAATGGTTTATTTGCTGTACAAGAGGTTTTACCAAATGTTTCAAATTCGTTTTTAGCAAGAGGTGTACAACTTGCAATTGATGTTAATGATCCGAAATTAGTATATGATATTTTGTCAGCGGAGGTTGCTTATGAGGAAGAGGAAGATTTAATAACATCAAGAGTTTTTGAAGCTTTAGGTGGTTATGCTCCAACCTTTGGTGTTGTGGGTGCGGTAATTGGTTTAATTCAAGTCATGAAGGATATTCAAAATTTGGATATTGTTGGTTTGGGTATTGCTACTGCCTTTGTAGCAACTTTATATGGTGTCGGATTTGCAAATTTAATCTTCTTGCCGATTGCAGGAAATTTGAAGCAAAAAACAAGAGAAAAAATATTATTAAAAGAAGTAGTTTTACAAGGCATTATTTCTATACAAATGCAAGAAAGCCCTGCTGTAATTGAAGAAAAATTAATAGCATATTTAAGATTTCAT
>JBJFBU010000097.1:0-10335 GCA_051888595.1 Candidatus Gastranaerophilaceae bacterium
ACGGTAAATGTCCATCCGTCACTTTTACCTAAATATAGAGGACCAAATCCTTATTTACAAACAATTTTGCATGGTGAAAAACAGTCAGGTTTAACATTTCATTTGATGAGTGAAAAGTTTGATGAAGGTCCAATATTATTACAAAAAACTATAGAAATAAAACCTGATGATACAGGAAAAGAACTTAAGGCAAGAACTGTTTTAACTGCACGTTCTGCAGTAACTGAGTTGCTAAATAGCTTAGCAGATGATTTTATTATCCCTGTTGTTCAAAACGAAAATAACGCTACATATTTCCCTCAAATTTCAAGTGAAGATATAATGTTGAATTTTAAAAAAGATGCTGAAAGTCTTTCTGCACATATAAGAAGTTTTTCTCCTTGGACTAAAACTTATTTTGAGTATAAAAATAAATTTTTTATACCAAATCCTTATGCTATAAAAATTCTTGATAGCGATAATGAAAATTTGACTGCTGGCATGATTGTTGATAAAAATGATAAAAAATCATCTATAACAGTTGTTTGTGGTGATAAAAAACTTTTAAAAATGGAAAAACTTAAGTTATATGGTTTGTTTAATAAGATTTTTACAAAGCAATATATTAAATATTTTGTTAAAAAAGGTGATTTTTTACCGTAAATCATCCATGTGATGTATTTTCAAATCATTGATAATATGATAATTTCATCATGTTTTTAAATGAATGGAAAGATAAAATGTTATCAAACGGTTTCAAAGAAAAAATGCTAGCCGCAGATATTTTTGAGGCTAAAAAGACTTCTTGTGCACTTGTAAAATTGTGGAACGAAGCAAAAGACATCGAAATTACACTAGATTTTTTACAACCTGATGGATTTATTGGTAAATTATTCAGAAAAAGTACAAAAATTAACTAAGGTGTAATTAAGAATTTAATTGCTTTACCTTCAATATGCTGTTGCATTGCATATTCAACGTCTTTCAGTCCTAATCTGTCTGTAATCAATTTTTCAACTTCAATATCACCAGAAGCTATTAAATCAAGAGCTTCACGGAAATATTTTGGTGTATGGTGAAACACGCTTATAAGCTTAATATCGCCATAGTGCATTTTCGTTGTGTCAAAAGTTACAGTAGATCCACTTTTACAACCTCCAAAAAAGTGCACAGTTCCTCCTGGTCGAACGAAGGTGAAAATTCTCTCCCAAATTTCTGGCAGTCCAACACATTCAATTGCAACATCAAGGCCTTTACCTTCTTCAGAAAAAGCTTTAAATATTTTTTCTGGATTGGGATACTTTTTCAAATCTACAATTTCGTCTGCATGTGCAAATTCATCTGCTAATCTCAATTTTGTAGCATTTCTACCTGCAACGATGACTCTTGCACCTTTTAATTTTGCAACACGAGCAAACATTAGCCCAATTGGTCCAATACCAATAATTCCTACAGATTGTCCAGCTTTAATTTCTGTTCTTGCTGCACCATGAACAACATTTGCAAGTGGTTCGCAAAAAGCAGCCCTTTCAAAGCTTAAATTATTTGGTAGTTTTATCAGATTTTTGCTAACAATTCTTGCAGGAACAGTTATGTATTGAGCGTAAGCCCCATTTAGCAGGTTTAAATTTTCACAAAGGTTGTATTCTTCTCTTTTGCAGAAAAAACACTTTCCACAAGGTGCTGAATTTGCGGCAACAACTCTATCACCAACTTTAAAATCAGTTACGCCTTTTCCTAATTGGTCAATAATTCCAGAAAACTCGTGTCCAAAACCTGAAGGTAATTTTTTTATTAATACCGGATGTCCACGACGGAATGTTTTTACATCAGTGCCACAGGTTAATGCTGCTTTTATTTTTATTACAACTTCACCTTCTTTAGGTGGTGTAACTGGAACATCTTCATAACGAATATCTGTCGGACCCCAAAATCTTACTGCTTTCATATATTTTACTCACTTATTCTTATAAATGCTTTAAAAACTTTATTTGCTATTGTATCATCAAAAGCTTTTTGTATGTTATCAATGTTAAATATTGTTGAAATACCTTGAACATTAACTTTTCCATTTTTTAAAAGGTTGAATGAATCCTCTAAATCTTTTGGTGAAGGTGAATAACTTCCCATAACTGTTAATTCTCTGTAGTAAATTTCATTATTTGCATATCCAAAATTCTTTGGTGTACTTGCAAAAATAAGTATTTTCCCACCATTTCTAACAGTTTTTAGTGCTAAATCAATTGTTGCATCTGCTCCAGAAGTCATAAAAATTGCATCTGCACCTAAATTATTAGTTTTTGATTTTATAAAATCAATACTTACCTGAGTGTTTTTAGAGTTGAAAGTTTTAATTCCTACTTTTTCAGCCAAATCTAATCTTTCTTGCAAGAGGTCACAGCCATAAACTTCCATTCCAAAAGCTTTTAATCCTTGTGCCATTATAAATCCAATCGAGCCAAGCCCAATAACTAAAACTTTTGAATTTTCTTTTAAATTACATCTTTTTATCGCACGAATACAACAACCTAAAGGCTCATAAAACGCAATTTCTTGTTCAGGCATACCTTTTGGTATAACGTGTGCAACATTCTGTAAATGTTCTTCTGACAAGTAGATATATTCTGCAAAACCTCCAGGAAAAATGTTTGTAGATTTAAAATGTTTACACATGGAATAGTTGTGATTTTCGCAATAGACACATTCAAAACAAGGTATGTGATGAGATGAAACAATTCTATCACCAACATTGAATTCTGTTTTCGAATTTATTTCTACAATATCTCCTACAATTTCGTGTCCCAGTACAGAACCATTCTTAACTAAGCGTTCTCTATATTTTACAATATCAGAACCGCATAGACCACATCCAAAAACTTTGACAATTGCCCCTTTTTTACCTATAAGTTCAGGTTTTTCTGTTTGTATGACTTTTATTTTTCCATCTTCAAAAATTGCTGTTTTCATATTCAAATTCTAGCATAAACTTGATATTATGCTGAAAAAAATATATAATTGTTTTATGGCAATGATAAAAAAATTGTTATATTTTAATAGGCACAAACTGAAAAATATGATTTCGTTTCTCGGTAATGATGAAGCGGAAAAGTTTGCAAAACGTTTTATAAATTCATCTTGTGATACTTTTCATTATTTGTTGCCTTTGAGTATGAAGTTTCAAGAAGAATCGTATGTTCTCGTTGATGACAATGATTTGCATGGAATGATTTCTGTTATTCCTGCAAAAGGTAATCCAAATAAAATAAATATAACAAAGTTACTCTTTAAAAATGATTATTATGATACAGGAAAGCAACTGATAGAGTTCGTTTTAGCTAGATATGGTGCAAAAGGGGCTCAAACTTTTATGGTTATTGTGGATGAATCTCACGATGAATTAGCAAAGTTATTCATAGAGGGTTGTGGTTTTAGAAAATGTGCTTGTGAGTTGCTGTGGAGAGTGAATAATTTTGATTTTGGTGCTGAAGAATTTTGCGGATTTAGACAATTTAAAAATTCTGATGCTCAATCAGTTGCAATGCTTTTTAATGATTCTTTAATAACACATTTCAAACCTTCTTTACTAAAAAATAAAAATGAATATAATGATACAATTTTTAAAGGATTGTTGAATGATACAGAATTTAAATATGTTTTAGAGGATGTAAATTTACATACAATTTTAGCATTTTTTTCTGTAAAAACTTATGATAATTACAATTATATTTTAGATATAACTTCTTCGACAGGTTTTACTCTTAACTATGATGATGTTTTAGGGTTTGTTAAAACTGAAATTTTAAAACGTCAAAAAGATTTTTCTCTTTTTGTAAAAACAAAACAATATACACAAAATGCAAAAAATTTGGATGAATATTTGATACAAAAAGATTTCAAATGTGTTCAAAATCAAATTGTATTGGTAAAAGATTTTTATAAACTTATAAAACAAGAAAATACAGCATCAAATGTTGTTCTTTTTGCTGAATCAGGACGTCCTGTTTTTAAAACAATTACTCAAAAGAATTGTGATTAAACAGATATGTTATATAAAAAGAGAGCCTTAGGTCTTTGAACCTAAAGCTCTCTTTTTTTCTCGTCTCACAAATTATTTAATTAAATTGCTGCTACAGGTTTCTTTTGAATTTGAGCACCTGGAATTTGTTGCCAGTTTGCAGACATAATCTTTTTGAAAGATTTTAAAGCTGTATCTTCTAATTCACCTAACTCTTCAGCTTCCATAATTAATTCTCTTAATGGAAGTAAAGCTCTTTGGTCACGAAGTACGCCTAATGCTGCTGCAGCACCAGCTCTTACTAATTCATTTTCTGAATGATTTTTCATAACATCAATTAAAGCAGGAACTGCTTTTGAATCATTCAATTTACCCAATGAAGTTACTGCATAAATTCTTACATTAACCCATTCATCAAATAACATATTGATTAATTTATCAACAGCTTTTTTATTACCAATTTCACCCAAAGCACGAGTTGCATCACAACGTACGTTTACTTTTTCGTGGTCTAAAGATGCAATTAAAGCATCTGTAGCAACATCACCAATTTCAATTAAAGCTTCAGTTGCAGTAATGCAAACTTGAGGATTTTCGTCATTTAAAGCTTCAACAAGAGGTTCTACAACGATTTCGCCACCCAATCTGCCTAAAGCACGAGCTGCACGAACTCTTACGTCAACATTTCTATCTTCACGCAATGATTCAATTAAGTGAATAGTTGCTTTTTCATCACCCAATTCGCCCAATGCACGAGCAGCATATAAACGAACTGAACCATTTTTATCATTTTTTAATACATCAATTAACGGTTCAACAGCTTTTGATTCACCCATTTCACCAAGAATTCTAGCTGCGTTATATCTAACTTTTTCTGAATTGCTTGTTTGTAAATCTGTAATTAATTCTTCAAATGATTTTTTAACTTGTTTCTTTTTGCTGTTTACGCTAATAGTCATTAAAAATTGCCTCCGACGTATTATTATGTACCGATGTTTCTATAAAGTAATTTTTGAAAAAAAAATTGCTTTTAATTTTTAAATTGTTAAGCTTTGTTAAGAAAATCAAAACATGCTATAGCCATGCTGTGCCTTCATTTTAGCTTACACATATCATAAAGGGTAAACCTAACACTTTATAAATTCATATTAACATTTTTTTTGAGTTTTGTCTTGTTTTTGAAATAAATTTTCATACATTTGTAGTAATTGTTTATTTAAAAATCTAATCATTTAGTATTTAAGGCAAATATTGTGTTACAAAATGTTAAGCAATTGGTATAGTAATTTTAAATTCAGAACCATGTCCAAACTCGCTCTCTACATGGATTTTGCCATGGTGCTTGTCTATTATTTTTGATGAAATTGCCAAACCTAATCCTGTTCCAACTCCAGCACTTTTTGTTGTAAAACCTGCATTGAAAATTTTATCGAGATGTTCTTTTTTGATTCCTTTGCCAGTGTCTTTAATTTTTACTTCCAAGTTTCCGTCTGCAACTAGTGTTGTTATCTCTATTGTGCCTTTCTTTTCAATAGAATGGCAAGCATTTACTAGAATATTCATAAACACCTGATTTAACATATTTGGATAGCACTTAATCATTGGTAATTTACCATAATTTTTTATTATTTCAGCTTTATTTTTTGTTTCGTGGTGTAGCAGTGCTAATGTCAAATCAATTTCTTTGTTTATATCTGCTTCTTGAAGTTCAGCCTCATCAAGACGAACAAATTTTTTCAAAGAGGTTACAAGATTATGAATTCTATCGACGGCAATATTGTCTATTGAATTTATTTCTTCAAACATTTCTTTTAATTCTGGATTTTCAAGTTTTTTTATCAATTTTTTAATAATTGTATTATTTGATTTTATTGAGGCAAATGGAGTATTAATTTCATGAGCAATTCCAGCTACCAATTGACCTAAAGAAGCCATTTTTTCTGAATGAATAAGTTGCAATTGTGTATCTTTAAGCTCTGTAAGTGTTTGTTGGAGTTGAGCCACTGTTTTAACGTTGTATTCATATAATTTTGCTTGAGCAACGGCATTACCAAGTTGTGCGGAAATGTTTTCCAAAACTTCGATTTCTTCTGAGGTATCTCTTTTTTGATAACTTACAAAAACAATTATGCCAAGCAATTCATTTGTGTGATAAATTGGTAAAATTATTCTCATCATTGGTACTTCAAACAAATCAGACTCTTTAAATTCTTTCAATGTCATAGAAGAAATTGTTTTTTTTGCTGATAAGTCTGTAAAAACTTTTTCGTCAAAGGAGATTTGCTTGCTGATAAACTCTTTTTTGCTTTTTCCGTACGCAAAATCTACAGTAAATGTATTATTGTTTGTATTTAGAGATGCATAATAGGCTCTATATGCACCAAACATTGTTGCTAATTCTTTTAATGCAGAATTAAGAATTTTCTTAGAATCAATAGATTCTCTTATAATGTTAGAAATTTTGTTAATAAGAGTCATTTTTACAGCTTGTGCTTGATTTGATTGAGCTGTTTTTCTTAAATATTCAACTTCTTTGATTGCAGTTTTGCATTTTTTTTCTAAGTTAGATTTTTCTTTTTTAATTTTTTCAAGTTCAATTTCAGCACTAACGTCAGAGAATACTATTATAGTGTATTTTGAGCGTTTGTATGAAGATAGATTGTAATAAGAAAATTCACCTTTTGAATCTTGGTAACTAACTAATGCACTAAAATCCTCTTTTGAATCCATAACTTGGTTAATAGGCAAAAAAGCTTGCATATCTTCTGTATCAAGAGGACAAATATCGTAGCTTAATTTATGCGAAAATCGTTTGAAGTCTTTGTAATCCCAAAAACATCTTTTGAATGCATTATTTTTGTAGATAACCTCTTTTTGTTGATTTGCAACAATTACAGCATCTTTAAATTTGTTGAAAAAACTAAACTTTTCCATGCATAATATTATATACATGTATGGTGAAAAAGTAAAAATGTTAAGTGGAGTTAAAGTTTTTTATTTTATCAAGAGTTTGTAAACTAATGCAAAAAAAACTTTACGTTATGCAATATTTTGCTCCTATGCTAATTTTTTGTGTTAAGTTAATAATATCGGAAGTATTAATCCAACTTATAAATTACGCTAGGAGATATAATTAATGTCAGAATATTTGACTAAAGAAGAAATTAAACAATGGAGAAGTTCATTGGAAAAGATTACTCTAGAAGAGTTTGCAGCAAGATTAGGTAAACAAATTGAAGAAACTAAACACACAAATGACCTTGTAGACATTGTTTTAAAAGGTAAACCTTATACTTCTTCAAATGAGCCAACAGCAGTAAAAACAGAAAGAATTAGCTCAATTGCGGAAAGAGCTATTGAAAAAGAACGTCAAATTCAACAACAACCTGTTGAAAAGGCTAAACCTGTCGCTCCTGTAGCTCAAAAAGCTAAAAAAGAAGTGGCTAAAAAACCAATTATTCAAGAAATTAAAAAAGAAGAACCTGTTGCAACTTCTTCATCAAATGAAGATGTTCAAATTGTTTTCAAAAAAGCACTTACTGACAGAGAACAATTAGTTTTTGATTATTTCTTAAAAAATAAAAATCAAATTGTTTATGCAAAAGATTTAGCAACATTATTAAGTTTACCAAGAGATTATGTTTATAAATATATCAAAAATTTAAGAGCAAAAATTGATGGTGAAAATTTAAAAAATGCTGATTCAGGTGGATTTTTATTATCAGTATAATTGATATAATAATTACATTATGGAAATTGTAACATTAAATTTATTAGATATTTTACATAAATCGCAGGCGTTATATTCAACCAATTATTCAGGTGAATTTAGAACGCCTGTTGATTTTTTAGATTTGATATTAGAAAATTCTGACACAAGAGATTCTATAGTTTTCGGTCTAATGTTTTTGCAAAAAAAGGGCGATAAATCATATCTTGTAGTTGATGGTATGAAGCGATTGATTACCTTAAGTTTGTTTTTGCATGCAATTTGTGAATGTTATAAATTAACTAATGAAAAAAACATTCACGCAATAAAATTAATAAAATCTAGATATTTGTTTAATGAAGAAGAAACAAAAATTCAACTAAATGGTTTTGCAAAACAGGTATATGAAAAACTTGTTAAGTATGAAAAAATGACTCCTGAAGAGAAAGCACATCCAATGTTTGAAATGTTGCATGATTTTTGGGTGAAAATAAAAATGAACAATATTTCAGCTGTTCAATTATTCAACGAGTTGAAAAAAATGAAAGTTCTTTGTTGTATATACGAAGATTGTGATGTAGAAAATAGAGATTTATATCAATTATTGAACGCATATCAATCAATAGATGAAATTGCACTAATAACAGACTTTGTTAAAGATTACGCTCCTGAAGATGAACAATATTGGTTTGATATAATGAAATTGTACAAAGATATTGATTTGTCTGAGTGTTTTGAAGATTTTATTAGAAATTTTCTGACTATACAAAAAAATGGAATTATTCCACAATCAAATCTGTATATGAGTTTTAAACGTTTTTATCAAAGGATGAATGTTTATCAACAACCAAAAGAAATTTTTAAAACTATTGAAAAATTTGCAAAACATTATATCCAAATAATCCAAGCTGATTTTGAAAACTTTGAAATAAAAAAACTTGTAACAACTATAAATGAACAGAATATGCATGAAACATATCCATATTTATTGGAAGTTTTAGATGATTATAAAGCAGGAAGATTAACAGAAGAAACACTTATTGAGTTACTTACAACTGTTATAAAATTTATAGAAGAACAAAGACAGGGACATTTTACAAGCACAATTGATTTTGCAAATTTGAGTCATGAAATTAACCAGAGATTAGATTAATAGAGTTACATTGCTTTTTAGCTTGTTTCCATAAAGCATCAAATTCTTCAAAAGAATATTCGGTTAATGGTTTTACAGCTAATTCTTCCATTTTTCGAAATCTTTTTTCAAATTTTCTATTAGCTGTAATCAGACATTGTTCTGCATCTAATTTATGCCAACGTGCTAAATTAACGATTGCAAAAAGTATATCGCCCATTTCATCTTCCATGTGAGATTTATTTTTTTCTTCACAAGCCTCTTTAAATTCTTTCATTTCAGAATTTACACAATCCCAAAGAGTTTCAACTTTATCCCATTCAAAACCAACTTTTACTGCTCTTTTAGAAATTTTTTGAGCAGACATTAAAGCAGATTGGCTTTTTGCAATTCCGTCCATTTGAGATTTTCGTTCAGTTTTTTCTTCTTGTTTTAATTTATCCCAATTAACGACAACATCGTCAGCGTTTTTAACCGTTGTTTTGCCAAAAACGTGAGGGTGACGATGAATGAGTTTATCTTTCAATTCTTTTGCCACATCTTCAATGTTAAAATTTCCTTCTTCATCCGCAATTTGTGAATGAAGTAATACTTGAAGTAAAACATCGCCTAACTCTTCACGAAGATGAGCCATATCATTTTCGTCAATAGCATCGACTGCTTCATAAGCTTCTTCCAGCATATTTGGTCTAAGTGATGCGTGAGTTTGTTCTCTATCCCAAGGACAGCCATTTTCAGAACGTAAAGTTCTTATAACTTCAATCAATTCTTCTAAATTTGGATAATTCATGAAAGTACCTTAAAAATTTATTCTATCAACATCTATTAATTCTATTAATGAAAGATTTAATGCTTTTGCAATATCATTTGCTGTTTCAATTGACGGTGTGCATTCGCCTCGTTCGATTAAACCTAACGTATTTTTGTTTAACTCTGCACGATCGGCTAATTGTTCTTGTGAAAGCTTTTGCTTTGTTCTTTCTATTTTAACTTTCCAGCCGAACTTCTTTGTTAAATCAGTTTTTTTATTTCTCATAATTAAATATTATATTATTGACATAAACCATTCAACAATATATAATAGTTTTTAGATGTATATAATAGTTAAAAAACAAATATTATGGTAAAAAATATAGACTTTAATGTTTTTGAAAATAAAATGTTAGATTTGGGAGCACAAATATCTACAAATAGGGAACTTTCAAAAATTTTACTTAATATGCAATATTATGATTTTTCAAAAACAGAAATAGAAGAATTAACAAGAATAATAAACCAACAAATGGAAAAAACAAGCGAAAATTACAATGAAATAGCACGAGCTTTAAATATATAATATTCGTGTTACAATAAAAAATATGAAAAGAAAACCAATAGTTGCAATAGTAGGAAGACCGAATGTAGGCAAATCTACATTCGTAAATAGACTTGTAGGTAGAAGACAATCAATTGTAGATGATTTACCTGGAGTTACTCGTGATAGAATTTATTTTGACGTAG
>JBJFBU010000098.1:0-10323 GCA_051888595.1 Candidatus Gastranaerophilaceae bacterium
ATCAAGGTTCAAAAATCCAAAGAACAAACCTGCAATACCGATTAAGAAAAGTCCCAGTCCGACAATAAGTCTTTCATCAGTTTTGTTTGAAAGAATTCCATAAATAATAACTGCAGTCATAGCACCGCATCCTCGAGGCATAATTGCCAAACCACTTTCAAATGCATTATAACCCATTAATGTTTGCAAAAATTGTGGTAAAAGCATCATAGAACCCATCATTACGCCCATGATAATAATTTGAATAAAAGTACCAATTGTATAATTTTTATCTTTAAATACTGATAAATCAACTAACGGCTTTTTTTGATATATTTGAGAAACAACAAATAAAATAAAGCACATAGCACTAAATGCAGACAGTTTACAAATCCAAGGAGCATTAAACCAATCAGCATCATTACCTTTGTCAAATACAACTTGCATAGAAATTAACCACGCAGTAAGTAAGAAAAATCCAATTTTGTCAAAATATACATTAGATTGCTTTCTTGCATATGGCGGATCTTCAAGAAATACTTGAGCCAAGTATACAGTAAAGATACCAATAGGAACATTGATAAAGAAAATCCAAGGCCAATTCCAAGAATCGGTAATCCAACCACCAATAACAGGTCCAATAATTGGAGCAACAACAACAACCAAGCCGAATGTTGCCATTGCTTTACCACGTTGATCTTTAGGAAAACCTTCTAGTAAAACAGCCTGAGAAACGGGCAACAAACCTCCACCACCGAGCCCTTGCATAATTCTTGCAAAAATAATCATTTCGATTGAATTTGCAACACCGCAAAGGAAAGATGATAAGGTAAATATGCAAATACTCATTATAAAGAAGTTTTTTCTTCCCATAAGTTTGCAAAACCAGTCTACAGCCGTAATCATAATACCACTAGCTACAATATAACTTGTTAAAATCCAAGTTGATTCTTGCCTACTGACAGAAAAAGTTCCTGCCATGTGTGGTAAAGCTACATTTGCAATTGTTTCGTCCAAAACAAACATAAATGCAGCAAATATCGTTGGAATAGCAATTATCCAAGGACCTCTGGAAGGCTTCCAGTCTAGATTTTCATTATTAACAACTTCTTCTGATGACATCTATTTAACTCTTACTTTAGGTACAACGCTCATTCCAGGAACAATGTTATATTGTTCAAGATTAATATTTTCATCAAATACAATTTTTACAGGAATTCTTTGTACAATTTTTACGAAACTACCAACTGCATTTTCAGGAGGGAACAAGCTTGATTTAGCACCAGAAGCTCTTTGTATACTGTCCACTTTACCTTTAAAAACTTTGTTTGGATAAGCATCAATTTTAATATCTACAGGTTGACCTTTTTTCATTTGTCCAACTTGGTTTTCTTTGTAGTTTGCAACAATCCAAACATCATTTGGAACGATAACAAATAATGGGCTTCCAACTTGTACATAAGCACCAACTTCTACCCTTTTGTTAGTTACAGTACCGTCTTGAGGTGCGTAAACTTTTGTATATGACAAATCCAATTCAGCTTGTTCTTTTGCAGCCTTTAAAGATTTGATATCAGCATCAGCAACTTTATTTTGAGCCTCTGACATAACATTTTCATCAGCATTAACTAAACGAGCTTGAGAACTTTCATATTTTGTTTGTGCCATATCTAATTGTTGTTTTGAAACAGCACCTGTTTTGTATAGATTTTGATATCTTTCCAAATCTGCTTTTGCATTTTTAATTTCAATTTGAGATGCATTAAAGTTAGCTTTTGCAACTTTTTGTCCAGCAAGTGCTTTTTCATACAAAGCAGAAGCCTTATCAAGTGCAACTTTATAATCTGTATCATCAATAATTGCAACCAAATCACCTTTTTTAACATGCTGGTTGTCGACAACAAGGACTTTTACAACATGCCCAGAAACTTTTGGTGCAACTTGTACTGTATGATTTTCAACATAAGCATCATCTGTTGATTCAAATTTTGAATTATAAATAATTAAACCAACTAACAAAACTGCAATAATAGCCAAAAGACTAATAATTAAAACTTTTTTTGCTTTTTTATTAATTTTCAAGCCTTTTTTTTCTTCTTTTTTTTCAATTTCTTTGTTATTTTCTTCCATTATTCACCTCTATATATTAAATTCCACAATTTCTGACAAAGCTGTTTCTAGTTTTTCTAATGAACTTCTCAAATCTATCATTTGTTCTTCTGGAAATTTTTCTAGCAATTTTGCCATAACTTTTTCCATGATAGTAAATTGTTCAAAATATAGCTTTTCACCCGCTTTAGTTATTGTTAATCTTCTAACTAATCGATTATTTTTCGTATCGTTAAATCGTTTTACTAAGCCTTTTTCTTCCAAAGAATTTAGAATTCTACCAGTCCTAACCCTATCTCTGAGCATTAATTTAGCTAAATCTCTTTGACAAAGATCAGGATGATTTAACAAAAAATTCAATGCAGTAAATTCATCATGAGTTATATCAACATTTCTTATTTCAAAGAAATTTTGTGCTAATTTTTCTGTATAAATAGCCAATTGACTAATTTTATAGAAAACGGATTGGCTAAAATCAGTTGTTTTATCTAATACTTTGTTTGGCATTATTATCTCCATTTTATGTTACAAAAAATATCTGTTGCATTTGTAACAAATATATGTTATCATATCACTAGAAAAATTGTCAAGTATGTGAGGATTTTATATGAAAGCAAAACAAATATTAGCGTTAGGATTAATTTTAGGAACATTAAATATTAATATGTTACCTGCACTTGCAATTCAAGAATCAAATTCTAAAGACAATGCAAAAATAGCAAAAAAACAAGAAAAAATGCTAAAGCACAAAGTAAAAAGAAATAAAAAATATAATGACGATTACAAATATGAATATGTAAATTTAGATTTTTGGAAAAGCTTTAATGATAAAAATTTAGACAATTACATAAATCTTGCAATTAAAAATAACTATGATTTAAAAATGGCAACTCTGAATGTTGATGAATACTATCAAAATGTAAAACTTCAATTTGCAAACGAATTGCCAAGTGCTACAGTTGGTGTTTCTCCAGCTTATGCAAAATTAGGTTCCTTCGGTGGAGATGCAGAGTGGTCTTATGCCGCACCTGTGTTAATTAATTATGAAGTTGACATTTTCTTAAAAAATAGAGATAAAACTCGCAGTATGAAAAAATTATACGAAGCTTCTCAGTTAGATGAACGTTCTGCATACATTTCAATTGCATCTGCAGTTGGAAGTGTTTATATGAACTTGGTAACATTGAATGAAATTATTAAGTACCAAGAAAATATTGTTGCATTAAGAAAAGAAATCTATGAAATTATGCAAGAAAGCAATAAACAGGGGCTTATATCGACTTCTGACACAGTGAAAGCAAACAAAGCTTATGTAAATGGTACATCTGATTTAATAAATTACAAAAAGAATAAAGATATTTTAATGCACCAATTGGCAGTATTAATTGGTGAAAGTCCAGAAAACATTGCTAATTTAAAAATATCAAAACTTTCTGACATAAAATATTCAAAAGCAATTCCAACAAGCATTTCATCAGAAATAATTACAGACAGACCTGATTATTTGAAATCAATAAAAATGTTGGAAAAAATGGGTATTGACGTAAGAGTTGCAAAAAAAGAATTCTTACCAAAGATTGATATAAACGGTTTGGCACTATTTTTACATGGTACAAACAATCCAATTGATGGTATCTATGCAATTGCAGCTTCTGGAATGTTACCTGTATTCACTGGTGGAAGCCGTATTGCAAATTTAAAACTTAAAAAAGTACAATACGATAAAGCTTTAGAAAATTACCATAAAACTAATTTAGTAGCATTACAAGAAGTAAACGATGCATTAATTAGCGTTAAGCGTGACACCGAAAAATTAGACAAACATAAAAAACAACTTGATTTGGAAAAACAAGATTTTGGATACACACAACAACGTTACCAACAAGGCGTAATTTCAAAACTAGACCTAATTCAAATGCAAGAAAACTTACTTTCTGTAAACAAATTGGTTGCAAACACAACAGGAAGCTGTTATGTAGACTATATTAGTCTTTACAAAGCTGTTGGTAGCAAACTATAAAACAATTTCAAAAAATAAAAGCACTTACGAAATTATAATGCAAGGTTGTAATAGTTTTTTATTGCAAAGATTTTAACACTGCCAACTTTAATTCTTTTTATAAGATTAAATTTATACCTAAGTGATATTACCATTAGTCAATGATTATTACCAAAAAGCAATAGATAATTCTTTTATGAATTATATTGACAGATTGGTGGAATATACAAAGGAAAGAAGGATAAAATCTGGCTATTCTTTGAATAAATTTTGTTTTGATGCTGAAATTGAACCGGCTTCACTATCTCGTTATGAAACAAAACAAAGAAAACTTTCATTTGAAGCTCTTATAAAAATAGCTTCCGTTTATAATCAATCCCCATCTGAGTTTTTAAAAGATTTTGAAGAATATGTTAAGACAAATTCTTAATTTTACCGTTCAAAACAAAAATTTTGTAATGCTTATTACAGCTCTAATCTATATTGCTGGTATTTTTTCGTATTTTACAAACTTATCAATTCTAATAAGCATACTACTTTCTATTTGTGCAATTTTATGCATTTACAAAAATTATTTGTCGCCTAAACTTATCATTTTTTGGATTTTCATTTTCTATTTTGGCTTTGTAAACTGCGTATTACACATCAAAAGCACTGATTCTCTGTTTGAAATCGCACCACAAAAACATATTACTCTAGAAGGTCAAATTGTAAGCATTCCTAACAGCAATTTCTCAGATAAATCAAAATTCTTTTTTCAAACAGACAAAGGCAAAACGCTTGTTACTATCTCCTCAAAAGATGAAAATTTTTCTAACCTCAAAATCGGAAACTACTACAAAATTACAGGAAAATTAAGAATTCCTTTTGAAGCGGTAAATCCTTCTCAGTTTGATTATGCAAAGTATTTGAAAAACTTTGGTACATTTACAGTCTTTTATGCAGAAAATACAAACGTTCAATGTATAAACAAAAAACTAAATCTAAAATGGAAATTTCTACAAACATTAAACGAAACTCGAAATGAAATTTTGTCCACTCACAAAAAATATTTAAAAAGTCCTAATTTAGAAATTCTTGGCGGAATAGTTTTTGGCGATGATGCTGTTGCACCTCCTGATGAAATAAAAACCTCTTTCATAAATTCTGGACTTCTACACATTCTCGCTGCAAGCGGTATGAACGTTGCATTCATTTATGGATTTTGGTTCTTTTTTATTAGAAAAATTTTCAAATTGTCCTTTAGACTAAGTGTTCTGAGTGGAATGATTGTCATAATTTTATATGCAATGATGACAGGACTCGGTGCCTCTGTTATTCGTGCAACAATCATGATTTTATTCATACTTGCTGGAAAATTAATAAATCGGGATACTCACAGCATTTCTTTATTATCACTTGTTGCAATGATAATGCTTATTTATAACCCAGCATTTATAAATGATGTCGGATTTCAGCTTTCATTTTTGGTAACCTTTGGACTATTAATTTCTTCTAGCTTCTTGTCGGGTAAAAGTATGACAATTCTTGGTAAAATTAAAAATTTTGCAAAAGATACTGTTCTTGTTCCTTTTATTGCACAAATTTGGGTCGCACCATTACAAATGTTTTATTTCAATACTTTCAGCCTATATTCAATATTTGCAAATATCGCTGTTGTTATATTACTACCTATAATATCTTTTGGCGGATTTGTTAGCTCAATTATTGCAGTAATAAAACCTCTATCAGATTTTATATGTAAAATTTTTGATTTTGTTCTTAACCCTTTTTTAACAGGGCTCGTTGCTATTTCAAAATATTTTTCAACTCTCCCTAACTCACTGATTACAACAACACATCCTAGTGTCATTCAAATTATTCTATACTACATCTTAATTTTATTAATAGTACTTTTACTAAAAAACTTTTCGAAGATAATTGCTATTTTAACAGTTTCAGTTGCTTTTGTTTTATTAATATCTACAATAAATCTTCCAAATAAAAATCTTGAAATTACTGCTTTTGCCGTACAAAATGCAGATGCATTTTTGATTAAAACTCCGCAAAACAAATATTTTATGATAGATAGTGCCAAATCAGGCTTTAATGGTGGTAAATCTCAAGCTGAAATAATTATTCTAAAATATCTTAAAGATAAAGGCATTAAAAATCTCGAAGGCATGATTATAACCCATTTTGATAATGACCACTCTGGTGGTGCAGTTGATTTATATAAAAATTTAAAAATAAAAAATACCTACATAAACGATTTTAACAATCATTCTAAAACTTCAGAAACAATTTACAAAACAATAAAACCTCTAAAAATGGTAAATAACAATGATGTTATATATAAAGAACCCAACTTTGAAATAAAAACTTTCCACACTAAAATTCCAAATAATGATAACGAAAGTTCTATTTTAACCCTTGTAAAATATAAACATTTTACCATGTTATTTATGGGTGACGGAGGACTAATCTCTTATAATACACTTAAAAACCAATTGCCAAAAAATATATCCATACTGAAACTTGGACATCACGGAGCAAAAGGAGTTATCGATAAAAACATGCTTAATGAATTAAATCCTAATGAAGTACTGATTTCAGTTGCTCCAGACGATTACAAACATCCACATGTATTAACTCTAAACACTCTTAGAAAATCTAACGTTCTAAGAACAGATCTTCACAATGCAATTAAAATTTCTGTCAGCAAAAATAATTATAAAATCTACAGTTTTGACAAAGATTTGAAGAAATTCAAAGAATGTAAAAAGTACACTAAAGCCTTATAAATAGTCGTTTTTACACTATTAACTTTTGTAAATCTATTGTTATTATTAGCATACAGCCACTTGAGAAAGTCGTTAAAATGTGTTACAATAATAGTAGAGCGAAAGCTTTAGAAGAATTGAAGAAAAAGATATTTTTACACTATGAAACGCTCTAGAGTGTTATTCCCCATGCATTTTAAAAATAGCACCACTCTTTAATCAAAAAGGTATTCAGGTTCCGAGGCAACAAGCACACCCCACCAAAAGAGTTTCTTTAGAAACCCTTTAAAAGAAGTGCTTATATGGAGAAATTATGAATACTGAAATAGTTTTAAAACTTACACCACCAAAAATAATTGCCACAGCAATCAATTTAACGCTGGTCACTATTTTGGTAATTATTGGTACAAACTTTATAAAAAGTCCACCAATCATTGCACAAGAGGTGAGATTGGCACAAGGAAGTGCTATAACTCCATTTTTGGATAAAGGTAAAGTAAAAGCAGATATCGAAAACATTTCAATAGAAGAACAAAAATCTCAATTTGATAAAAGCGTAAGAAATAGATATAAAAATAGCTTAATTTATGACGTAGCATTAGGAATTAAACACATAAAAACAACAAGAGTATACCAAGGTCGACCTGTAAGGATAAATATAGTTGAAATTAACAAAAACTTAAATCCTAACATTAATATTTCACCTGAATTATCATCAAAAAGATTAGCCTCTAAATCAACAATTACAAGTATTGCTAGAAAAAATAATTCCATAGTAGCAATAAACGGTACATATTTCAAACCACAAACTGGTGTTCCTTTAGGAACTTTAATGATTAACAAGAAAATGTACACTGGACCTATATACAATCGTGTAGCCATGGGTATTTTTGATGATGGCTTTGATATGGCTAGAATAGAATTAAACGCTCAACTTAAAACTGGAAAAACATCTATAAAAATTGATAACATAAACCAACCAAGAATGCTTTCAACTTACGTTATCGTATACACACCAGAATGGGGTGCTTTTGCCCCTGCAAGCCCAAAATATGGCACTCAATTTTCAATTTCAAGCGAAGGCAGAATAACTTCTGTTTCAAGTCAAGCCCTTCCAATTCCAGAAAATGGTTACGTTGTCGTAGGACCAGCAGACATCTTAAATAAGGTAATAAAAACTAAACATCGTATTGAACTTGATATAAAAACAATTCCAAATTGGGAAAATGTAAATCATATCATAAGTGGTGGACCATATTTAGTTAAAAACAACGAAGTTTTTATAGATATTAGTGAACAAAAGCTTAATGCAATTGGCGGTAAAAATCCGAGAACTGCAATTGGTTATACACAAGACGGAAATTTAATCCTTGTTGCTGTTGATGGTCGAGAAGGAGCATCTGTTGGAATGACATTGAGAGAACTTGCAGGATTTATGAAATCAATCGGCTGTACAAACGCAATGAATCTTGACGGTGGCGGTTCCACTGTAATGTATGTGAACGGCAGAGTTGTAAATATGCCAAAAGTAAAAGGTGGTATTGCCCTTTCTAACGCTTTAACTATAGATTTAAAATCGTAATATCAATCAAATAACAACATATCTTCTTATTTGCGGCAGGTGAAATCAAAAATTTCACCTTTTTTTTATTGATTTTAGAATATATTTTCAAATTTTAAAAAATTAAAAATTCTTCTTCATATCAATAAATCTGATTAATAGAAAAATTTCACTATGCATTTAACATATATGTAGGGATAGGATATTATGAATAAAAAAATAATTATAACTTTTTTGTGTATAATAATACTCAACACAACAGCCTTTGCACAAAGCCAAATTTCTAAAACATTAACAAAAATCGAAAACTCACTTTTTGGCATTGAATATTCAAACCAAAATGATACTCAACGTTTGGAAAGAATTGAAGAATCAATTTATGGCGAAAAAAAATCTGGTAATATAAAAATGCGTCTTGCTAAATTAAATGAAGATATTTCTACAAACCAAATGGGAAGCGAAATTACTGCAAAACGTGATACTTTTGAAGAAGAGGAAGAAAATTATTATTCCAATAATTCAAACTCTAAAACTGCACAAAATAACCAATCAACCTCGCAAAACGAATACAATTACACCGATGAAGAGGTTGCTGATGCAAATATAGAGTACCCTATAGTAAATGATTTGGAAAAAATGACCTATAATAAGGAATTTAAAAACCTAGAAATAAAAAGGCGTATCACAAATCTTGAAAATAGTATTTTGAAAAAAACTTATCAAAATGAAGATTTAGCAACTCGTGTTGATAGATTAAAAAACAAAGTTGCATACGTTCCTGCAAAAGAACAATACAAATATGAAGATAAAGATACTTTTAGTTACTATAATGATGACGGAAGCAGTATAAATGCTGATGATTACTACTATTCACAGAATAATAACTATTTTTCTCCAAAAAATACAAACAAAAACCAATACAACAACTCAGATTTAGCCTACATAGACAAAGATATAAATGATAGAGATTTTAGAGCTAAATTAAATAAAATCGAAAAGAATGTATTTAAACAAAGTTTTTCAGATGACACTATTGACAACCGTTTAAGCAGACTTGAAGGCACAGTTTTTAATACAACTTTTGCAAATGACAATGATGTTGCAAGGTTGAATAGACTTTCTAGTGCAACAAAAGCACAAAAAGTTGCAAAAAAATATGATTCTAATGCTTTCCAACAAAAGGTTGCAACCGCATTACAAATTGGCATGTTTGTTCTTATGGTCGTTGCAATGATATTATAACTTCAAAATTGTTTACAATTTCAAATCATATTATACTCTACTAAAATCAACTATTTAATGCATTTGATAATGCCCAAAAGGTTATATAATGTAAAAAAGTTGATTTTATTATTAAAATCATTATTATAATAAGTAGGGGAGTACCACTATGATTAAAAAATTACAATTAATTTTGATAATAATGATGCTAACAGCAGGAACAGTTTTAGCTTCTGAAAGAATTACACCTGAAATAGCAACTGCAATAAACAAATATAAAAGTGGAAACTACACTGGCTGTATAAAAGATTTGAACAACTATGTAGCACGCAACAAATATGAAAACAATCAAGTTGCATACTATTACTTAGGTATGGCTTATACAAAAGCCGGAGAAAAAGAGAATGCAGAAAAATATTACAAGAAAACTGCAGCAATAAATTCTAACAACACATTAGGATTATATGCAAAACAAGGCATTGCTTGTATAAACAAAGAATCAGCTTGTTATGCTTCTGCAAAATCAATTAGAGAAAACTATACTCCTCTTGATAAATTCGTAAGAGCCCCTTATGGAAATGGACTTTCTTCAGATTTAACAAAAGAAATAGAAAGAAGTCATCTTGAAAAATTGAGAAAAGATATGAATAATACAGAAGAGCTTAACAAGTATGAATTCAAAGATTTTAAAG
>JBJFBU010000099.1:0-10271 GCA_051888595.1 Candidatus Gastranaerophilaceae bacterium
AATGTACATCTCCATTGGATAAACCTTGTGGAGTTACTTTATTTGCGGGTAAAAAAGATGCCGTTGGAGATGTTGTAAGAGATGGTGAAGTTCTAGTAAATACATCTGGTGCAGTTGAAGCGGGTGATATTGTAATGGCATCAGATGAAGCAAAGGCTTGCACATTTAAACTAGATGATACAGCCTTTAGTAATGCCGAAGCAAGTGCATTAATCGGTTATACAGTTGGACAAATTGAAGAAAGTGCAACTGATGATGCAAAACTTTGGCTACAAGTTAATATTGCTCAAATTAAAGTTAAATAAATAAAAACAAAATTACACTCTAAACAAAGAAAGGAAAAATAAAAAATGCCAAATATTGAATTACCTTATGTAGTAGATGAAACCTTAACAGGTTTATCTCTTGCGTATTTACCACAAGGCTATATCGCTGATAAAATTTTAACTAAAACAAACGTTGATACAACAGAGTTTAAATATCGTTACTACGAAAAAGGACAATTTTTAACATCAGAAGATACTGAAATCGGCGAATATGGTATTCCAAACGAAGATGAATTTGTTTATAAAGAAAAACATTTAGGTGTAAAAGCCTTTGCTCATGAAACAAAACTTTCACTTCAACATTTAACAATGTCCACTTCTGAAAAAAATAAAGAAGCAAAAAGAGTAATGTTCTCTAAAAATAAACTTTTGCTTGCAGATGAAATCAGATTAGCAAAAATGTTGAGAGATAAAGATATTTATGAAGGAAACAGTCTATCTTTAACTGCAACAAACAATTTCGCAAAAGCCGAAACAAAGATAACAAATACAATTCAAACGGCTAAAGGCAAAATGTTTATGCCAGCAAATACTGCTATTATGTCATACTCAACACTTCAAGCCTTGAGAACAGCACCACAAATTGTTAAATCTGCAAAAGGGGCAGATGTTGATGACGGAATGGTATCAGTAGAATTTATTAAAAATGAAGTTTTAGACGTTGAAAATCTATTGATTGGTAAAGCAAAAGCAAGCACTGGTAAACGAGGACAAGATGTAGCCCTAGATTATGTATGGGGTAACGATATTATTTTAGCATATATTGATACCTCTGCAGACCTTGATTGTGGCGTTACTTTTGGTCAAAGAGCCGTTTATGAAGATTATAATACTCAAACATATCTTGACCCAAAACCAGGGGTAAAAGGTGTTAAGTATTACAAAACTTGCGACCAACATGTTGATTTTATTACTTGCCCAGATTGTGGATATATTATCAAAAATTGTTTCTAAAGGACTAAAAAATGATGTACTGTGATTTAAACGATTTATTAACAAGAGTAGATAAAAAGGTTCTTATCAATCTAACCAATGATACAGCACCTTATACTGAAATTAATGAAGATATTATCAACGAAAACATTGAAATAGCAACCGATTTAGTAAATGCTTCTTTAAGAAACAAGTACGCATTACCGCTAAAATCTGTTCCTAAAATTCTAGTACAAATTTCTGCTGATATTGTTATTTATCGTTTATATTCACGACGTCCGCAAGATGTGCCAAAAAATTATCAACAAAATTACGAATATGCTTTAAGTATATTAAAAGACATTCAAAATGGTTCAAAAGTTTTAGAATTGACAACCTCCTTCGATGTCAAAGAAACCACTATCAGAACATCTATGTATTTAACAAGCAAAGATGATTCTGATAGGAGGTTTTCTCCAAAAACAATGCGAGGTTTTGGCTTATGACAACAAGTTTAAACGGACAAGTCGAAGAAATTTTATTATCAGAATTAAAAAAGGCATTGCCTGAATATGATGTGGAAAGTTTTCCGACAAAATTTGAAAATTATACATTTACCTCGCCAAATGGCTGTGTACTTATAAAATACGTCAAAACAAGTTTTGAACAGCAAAATACAATTTGGAACGTAAACCAAGACAGTACCGTTAAGTTTTCAATTGTGGCTGGATTTAGAGGCTTAAACGAATATTCACAACTTCATGAACCATTACAAAGGATAAAAGATATATTAACTGGTTTAGAAATTGCTGGAAGAAAAATTTATCTAACTGATGAGCAATTTTTAGCAGAAATAAATACAGATTTATATTGCGGAATATCTTTAAATATCGACCTTTGGCAAGAACAGTAGAAAGGAAAAGAAATGACAATAAAAAAATATAAATATCTCGGTGAAAATTCACCCTTTGTTTTTGAAAATAAAGAAATTTATTTAGAAAAAGGCAAAATATATGATTTAAACTCTGATTTAAAGCGAGTTAAAACCTTTTTAAATCTGGGTTATTTAAAAGAAGTCGAAGGAGTTACAAAAACGACAACACCTGTAAAAAAGGAGATTAAATAATGCTACACGGAATAACAACAGAACAAATTGAAAGTAAACAGCCATTACAAGATGCACAAACAAACATTGTTTGCGTGTTGGGAACTGCTCCGACTTTTATGTTAAAGGAAGAAAATAAAACTTTAAATGTACCAACACCAATCCGCAATTATAAAGACATTGCAACTTATGCTGGTGTAAATTTGCGTAATTTTACAATGTATGATGCACTAGAAACAATTATGGAAGAATCTGGCGGAGCAACTATTTATGCAATTAATGTTTTTGATGAAGCAAAACATAAAGCAACTGTTGAAGAAACCGAAGTTACAGCAGAAAACTCAAAATTAACAGTTAATAATTTAATTATTCCATCAACACTAAGTCTTAAAGTTGGCGAAGCTGAAGGAAAAATTGATGAAGATTTTGAAGTTAAATTTGATAAAGATAATACAGTAATTACCTTATTATCAACTACTTTTAAATCTGCTGAAAAAGTAAAAATTGCTTATGCTTATGCTGATTTAAGTAAGGTTACAAGTGCAGATTTTGTTGGTGCGGTTGATGAAGACGGTAAAAGAACTGGCTCAAAGGCGATTTATAATGTAACTCAATTATATGGTGATGATGTAAATATAATTCTTGCTCCACAATATTCTTCTGTTCCAGCAGTAAGAAGTGCTTTAGAAATTGTTGCAGATGATTTAAAGAGTGCATTTTATCCAGATGCCCCAATTGGAACAACCGTAAATTCTGCGGTGCAAGGCAGAACCAATGGTGAAGTTGATTTAAAATGTGCAAGCCGTAACGGTTATATGGCTGTACCTTTTGTAAAAAGATATAACCAATATCTTGACGAAACGTTAAATAAACCTATTAGCCCTGTTCTTGCTGGTATTAGAGTTAGATTAAATAAAACTCGCAATATCGCAAAATCACTAGATAACACGGCATCTAAAACCATTAAAGGTTTAGAATTTCCAGTTGAATTTATTTATAACAAAGAAAATACTGAAAGCAATGCCTTAAATGGGGCTGGTTTAGCAACAGTAATTAATAATAAAGGTTCTTACCGTATTTGGGGAGTAAGAAATTTATCTTATCCATCAGAAAGCGGAATTACGACGTCTGAATCAGCACAAGCAGTAATAAACTTTATTGAAAAAACGATTGAACAAGGCAGTTTTGAATGTGTTGGTGAAAATATTACAAAAGCATATATTGATGATGTTGTAGAACAAATAAATAACAAATTTAACACTTGGTCAAATCCAGAAAATCCAATTATTTATGGCGGTAAATGTTGGTTTAACCCAGATAATAACCCTGTTGAAGATTTGGCAAACTTCAAACTTGTATTAGATTATGAGTTCTGCCCATTATCAACAATCGAAACATTAACTTATAGAAGTACAGTAAACATTGACATTATGAAAACTGCCTTAAGTGCAGAATAACAAGAAAGGAAAAAATAAAGATGGCGACTGTTTTATCAAATGCACATTTATTTATAGGTACTTCAATGTTTGGAAAAGTAAACGAGTTTAAATTTCCAGACGTTGAAAACGTAACAGCCTCAATGAAAACAATTGACAGTATTGGTGAATATGTTTTACCTATTGCATTAAAATTAGACGATAGTTCAATTAAATTTGCGGGATTTTCAACCGAAGCGTTTGAAAAATTTGCAGATATGCAAGAAGAACATATTGTAACTGTCAGAGGAAATTTAAAAGAATTTCAAGGCGTTGTTTTGCAAAATGAAAGACCAATTAAAGGTCTAATTAAATGCTTAACTAAAAAAATATCTGCATTAGGAACTATTAAAGGTCAAGAGAATGCTGAATTTTCTGTGGATTTAATTCCACACGCTGTAAAACTGGAATACAACGGAAATGTATTGTTAGAAATTGATTTGCCAAATAACATTTATACGGTAAATGGTGAAGATAAATTAGCACGAATGAAAAATAATTTAGGGCTTGCTTAACTAACAATTGAAAATAAGGAGAATAAAAAATGGAAACAATTGAAAATAACGAAAATACAGAGGTAAAACAAGAACAAGAACAATCTAAACCCCAAGAGCAAATGCAAGAAACTAAAGAACAAGAGGTAAAAAAGCCTGATGATGTTTTGATTTTGCCAGTATCAGGGTTAGAAGTAAAAATGGACACAACAAAGGCAACTGGACACGCATTAATGCAAGCACGACAAGAGAGTAACGGCGGTGCAACAAGCGGAGTTTTCTTAATTGCAAAATTAGCAACTTTTGATGGTGAGCAAAAGACTGGCTTTGATATTTTAGACCTTGATGCAGAAGATGTTTTAGCATTAGAAGATTATTACATTCAAAAAAAAACTTATCAAATTTTAACCCGCAAAAAATTATTGCAATCTCAAAAGTAACCCGTTGGTCTTATAACGAAGTTATGTCAATGCCCATAAACATGATTGACTTTTGGTTTGATGAAGTAACAAAGTTTTGGCAAGAATATCAAACTCCCGATGAGGAATAAAAAAGGAGTAACATTATGTTAATCGATAAAGAATTTTTAAAAAGAACAAACAAGCGACAATGGATAAATGAACATTATTGGCGATTGCAAGGTTCTGCTTTATTTACAAAAAACACAAATAATACTATTAGTCGCCTAATTAGTAACTTTTGTGCAAAAAGTTGTCCGACACTTAACCTTGCTAAAAACTTTGTACCTTCTCATATTGCAGCGATTTATGAAGATGAGGACGAAAAAGGCGAAAAAGATATTTATATTTTAGATATAAAACCACCATATTCAACTAGACAAAAATTAATTGATTATTTAGAAAATACTACTGATGAATACTTGATTGTAATGCGTTATATGAATATTGATATGGCTCAATATAATGATTACACAAAGAAAAGAGTCCATATTAAATATGGTTTGTTGAGTGCAATACAATCTGTTTTCACTAAATTTACAGTAAAACACGGAATGCACTGTTCCGAAAGTTATATCTACTCTTACAATCAACAAGGGTATATGTATGATATAAATGCAAATAAATCAACTCCAGATAATTTAATGCATTATTTAATTGATAAACAAAAGGATTATGAGCATATATGCGTTTAAAAAGACTTTATATAAAAATTCACAATAAACGTGAAAAAATAGAAAATTTTGTTGCTGATAACATTCTAAAAAAAATTGATGAAAGCAAAAAAATAGACAATTTAGAAAAAATATTAGTATCTGTTTCAATAGATGTAATCGAACATTATTTAGAAACATACAAGGTAACAAGTTTAACAAAAAAACAAAAAGAAAATATTTCAACCGCAATAGTCAAAGGACTATCAAAGGTCAATAAAAAATTACAAAAGCAACTTAAAAAAGGTAAATTATGGCAGATGACTTAAAACTAAAATTAATATTAAGTGCAACAGACGGCATTTCTAATGTTGTCAAATCTGCTGTAAATTCTTCAAGCCAACAATTTGAACACTTACAAGATAGAATAAGTGAAACCGCAGAAAGATTTTACAACTGCGGAAGAACAATTAGAAACTGGGGATTAGGTTTAACTGCGACAGGCTTGGGAGTTGCACATGCTTTAAAATTAACAAGTGCAATAAATGACAACATTCAACTTGAGCATCAACTACGAGCAGTGGGCAATGTTGGCGACTTAACGGCTCAACAAATTAAAGGATTAGAAAAAGAGATTGTTCAAATCTCTAAATCTACAAATAATTATAATTCTACAATTGCAGAGGGATTAGGAACAATGGTTGCTGGTGGATTTGCACCACAACAAGCAATAAAATATATGAGTGCAATATCAAAAGCAGCAACAGCAGAAGGTGCAGATATAAATGATATGTCAAAAATGGCTATTGCATTATCTGACAATTTAAAAATATCTTCAGACGAGATGCTTAAAGTTTTTGATATGGCTTCTCATGCTGGCAAAGAAGGACGATTTGAACTTGCTGCAATGGCTAGATATTTTCCAGAGATTACGGCTTCTGCGGGAATTTTAGGAATAAAAGGTACACAAGCGGTTGCTAATATAGGCTCTGCAATGCAAATTGCGATGAAAGGTGCGGGAACTGAAGGCGAAGCAGCAACAAATGTGTCAGCATTTTTAAGTGGATTAACTCAACCTTTTGTAACGAAAAGATTTGAAGAAGCTTTTGGGGTAACTATAAAATCTATTACTGACACCGCATTAAAACAAGGTGCAGACCCAATACTAAAAGTTATGGAAGTTGTAAAAAACAAAACTGGCGGAGATGTAAACAAAATTTCTAATGTATTTAGAGATAAGTCTATGTCTGATTTTGTTAAAATTATGACCTTAAACCTTGATGAATATAGAGAAATGACGTTAAGAGTAAATAATGCTCATGGGGTTATTGACAATGATTTTAACAATATGATGAATACGACACAAGAGCAGTGGAAAAAGACAACAATTACAATGGCAAGTTATGCAAAAGAAGGTTTAGAAAAGCCTTTGAATGTCGTAAAATCTATTCTTGGAGTAATAAATAGTAACCCAATTGTTTCAAAAGGTATATTTAATGCAGTAGTTGGAACAATAGGACTAGGAACAGCATTAACAACTTTTTCTGCAATTCCGTTTGTTTGCGGAAACATAACAAAAGGCTTTGGAAATATTCTTGAAGCATACAAAAATTTAGATATATATATTTGGGCAAAAGCCCCAAATTTAGGTAAAACAATTAATTTTAATTTAAGAGAATCTATAAAAAATATTCCAACAATTTGGAACACTTTTACAAATAGTGCAAAACAAAGCACTCAAGCCATAATCGATTTTATTAAAAATTCTCCTAGAAATGCTTATGATGGAATTAAAAACGGTTTAAATGCCATTCAAATGGGTTTTAAAAATTTTATTCCAAATTGTAAAAATGCTATTTTAGCAATGCGTACATTTAATATTACTTGTTCTTTAAATCCTATTGGCTTGATTGTCGGTGCAGTTATTGCTGGAAGTTTTTTAATATATAAATATTGGAAACCTATAACACAATTTTTTAGGGGTACATTTATTGGTATTCAAGAGGGTTTAAGACCTTTACAACCAATGTTTAATAAAGTCGGACAAGCAGTAAAGCCTCTTGCTGATGGGATAAAAAGAATGTTTATGCCAATTAATACTGATGGTACAAGAGCCTTGGAATGGGGTAAAGCCTTTGGTAATTGGATAGCAAACTGCATAAAAGGTGCTGTTAAATTATATGGAATTTTTAAACAGATTGTAACTCTAGGCGGACGTATTAAAATTGGCGGACAGTCTTATATTGTATTATCTGACAATAAAGAAGATGGTTCACATTTTAACGGATTAACCAAAGTTCCGTATGATAATTATAAGGCTAATTTACATAAAGATGAAGCAGTTTTAACAGCCAAAGAAGCAAATCAATGGCGAAATTTAAAAAATGGGAATAACTCAATAAGTTTAACATATTCACCCGTAATAAATATGCCAAATACAATAAATTCTGCGACAAAATCGGAATTTTTGGACGAATTAAGAAAACATAAAACAGAAATATACGCAATGCTAAAAGATTTAGCACGTAGAGAGGATAGACGGGCTTATGTATAAATCGATACTACCAAAAAATATCCAAGATGAAAGTAATTTGGCTTTAGAAAAATGTATGGATAAATCTTTTGATATAAGCCTAACTCCTTTTATGACAAGTTTAACGGACACTTTAAGCAAAAATGTATTATTTTTAAAAGCACAACAATTAAGCCTTACAGATGGTGATGGTTGGCAAAATTGCAAAACCGAACAAGATAAAAGAGATTTATTAAAAAAAACATTAAGAATACATAAATTCAAAGCAACAGAACAATGTATTCATGAATTAATAAATAAATCAGACACAACAATAAAAATGTCAAATTGGTTTGAATACGAAGGTATTAATAACCATTATAAACTTGAATGTGAAGCAAATAATATTGCAGAAATTGAAAATCTAATTAAAAACATTCAACAAAACAAAAGATTAAGTACCAAGTTAGATAAATTAATATATAACTTATCACAAACAGTAGAGAACAATTTTGCAATAATCCCTTGTATTGGTGAAACCGTACTTGTGGATTTTACCTAAAGAAAGGATAAAAATGGATTTACAAAAATTAAAAACAACATATTGCGAAACAAAAGAAGCAGAATGTCTAATTGAAGGTAAACCTCTAGATATTGGCTATATCGTTGTGGGTGATGGAAATGGCTCAACTCCGTTGATAACTAAAGACATGAAGTCTTTAGTAAATCAAAAATTGAAACTTAAAGTAAGTATTGACGACAGCCAAAAGCCAAAATATAAAATTACAGCAGATATACCAGAAGATGTAGAGTTTTTTTCAATTAGAGAATTAGGTATTACAGATAAAGACGGTAAATTACTATATGTTTCGCAAATGGACGGAACATCAACAAATTTAATAAATAATGGAATATTAAAACAACTTCGTTTACAAATAATTTTTGCTCCAGCAGATGGCGTAAATGTTATTGTAATTGACCCGACTGTAATAAATGCAAGTGTAGACTACTGTACTGATAATTTTCAGAAAATAAATGAAAAAGCGAAACCTTTAGGTTATGCACCACTAGACGATAAGGCAAAAATACCGGAAATACATCTGCCAGAAATTGATATTTCTTCAAGTATTAGTCTACGCAACTACATTAAGTCCTGTGCTACTGACGCTGATGGTAACCCTGCTTTATTGCAAAATATAGGTGAAGGTACTTTAAACTTATCTAAGAGTATTAAGTTAGGTACAGATACAAGCAATACTAGCTATATCAATTCATCAGGTTTTTTTTATGTAGATGGTGATGGTGAAAATACCCAAAACTATGACCAAACTTACACACTTAATGAACAAATTACTAATGTTCAATCCGTAACTATTGGATTACAACAAGCGGCGGCACATAGGGCAGGTAGCAACATTTACGCTTATGCTGTATTCTCTGACGGTGAAACTTTAATAGGTAGCTTGGTCGGAGGGGGTGATTCTGGCCAAACTAATACTTTCACAATACAAGTTGAAAATAGAACACTCACAGCTATAAGAATTACAGCTTATTCTAGTGCTTGGTCTAATGGTTATGCATATAGATATGCCAACACTACAAGTGACATTGTTGTTAATTACTTACAAGCTACTAGTAGTGGTATTCAGCTAAACGTATCAGCTGACAACCCACTTATATATGTATCTTCTGACGGTAAAATAAAAACAATTAAATTATCTAATGCAATTGATTTTTCATCGGGTTATACAAACGGAGTATATTATATATTTACTGATGATAATATACAAATACAGACTACACAAGAATATACTCTTTCCCGTAAAGCTCCTACTAGTCCTGTAGCAGGTAATATGTGGTTAGATATGTCGAAAGACCCTAACCAATTAAAAAAATATTCAGGCACAGCTTGGGAAGATTATGAAGGAGTTCTAATCGGTAATGTAACAATAAAAGATAATGCTATATTAAGTTTTAATCAGCCACAAGTTACCGTAAGAAATAGCTTGAGTTATATCGTAGAAACTTATACAAACGGTACAAGTTGGTATAGAGTTTATTCAGATGGTTGGTGTGAACAAGGTGGACAATACGGTGTGGCTTCAGCTACTGGTGTATATACATTTTTAAAACCTTTTAAAAACACTAACTATACAATATGTGCCAATCCGATAGCTGCCACTGGGGGCACTGGTGCTCCTATTTTTAACTGGATAAATGGTGATCGTGTTTATAACTTTACTGAAACTGGATTTACTTATGGGTCGTATAATGGTGGCACAACACTCAGAAATTTTTATGTGTGTGGATACGCTAATTAAACAAAATTTGAAAGG
>JBJFBU010000100.1:0-10238 GCA_051888595.1 Candidatus Gastranaerophilaceae bacterium
ATGAAATAAAACAAAATGGTTTTGACCAAAAAATATGGAATGCAGAAACTTATAAAATGGGCTTGTCTTATGGTCTAACAGATAAATTAGCTAAAAAAATAAATGCCTATTTTGCTAAAAATAAAATTATAAACGGTAAAACTTCTGAATGGTTAAGAAAATATGACGAAGAAGAATTTGATAAATTTATAAAAGAACAATACGACATAAAAGGCGAGGTAACACCACAAAAAATTATGAAAGCTAAGAAAAAAACAGATATACCATTGGAAAAAGAAGAACAGAAAAGACTTTGTAAATGGTTGAAAGAGAACAAAATTGGACATTGGGCGAATGGCTTAGGGGTTAAACTTGATTATGATGTTAAATATATGGCAAGTTTACGAAGTCAAGGATATTATACAGGTATTCCTGATATGACAATACTTTTAGGGAATGGCAAAGTTTGTTTTGTTGAATTGAAACGACAAAAGGGCGGTAGAGTATCGGAAGAACAAAAGAAATGGATTGACTACCTTAATAAAAACGGTTATCCTGCAAAAGTATGTAATGGTTGTGATGAGGCGACACAATTTATAGAAAGTTTGAGGAATAATGATTAAAATAGAACAATTAAAAGAGATTTTAAGAATAAACCCTGATGTATCAGCAGAACAATTAGTAAAACTTGCAGAATATTATGTAAAACTATCGAAAGAATGTGAAATAAATACTAAAAATGCAGATAAGTCTGTAAGATTTTATAAGTTTGGTAAAATAAAACCTATTGACAACTAAATAAGTTTAGTGTAAAATAAAGAAAACTGCGACATAAATAAGATGTATTTAAATACCCCCTATGGTGTCGCAGTCATAGGGGGTATTTAATTTAAGAAAAAGAGGTAAACGAAAATGAGCTTAATCAAGAAAAAAACAGAAATTGAACTACCAAAAAGCATTGTTGGTTGTATCACAGGAACACCAGGCATAGGCAAGACGACTTTAGCCTTATCAGCACCAAAACCTTTATTACTTGATACTGATAACGGTGTTCACAGAGTACAATCTGAATACCGTACAGATTGCGTACAAGTAAAATCTTATCAAGATATTTTAGACGTATTGGAAGAAGATTTATCAGGCTATGAAACTATTGTTATTGATACTTTAGGCGAATTAGTAAACTTTATGCTTAAATATTTTGCAGAAAAAGATAAATCTTTAATCACTCGTGGTGGTACTTATAACATTAAGATATGGGGATTTATAAAACAGGAGTTTCAAAATCTTAAAATGAAATTACAAGTGTTAAACAAACACTTGATATTTGTATCACATGTTAAAGAAGATAAAGATGGCGAAACTAAAGTATATAGAATGGATGTTGCAGGCACAACCCCTGAAGCAGTTACAAAGATTTTAGACTTCTTAGGTTTTTGTGAGATGTTAGGCAAAACTCGTTCAATATCCTTTACACCGTCGGCTAGGTTTTATGCTAAAAATAGTATCGAATTAAATGACGATTTAGCCATACCAATATTAAAAACAGGCGACAAAAACGAATTTTTGACAAGAGAAGTTATTGAACCGACTATTGCTAAAAGAAAACAGGAAAGCGAAGAAGTAAAAGCAAATGACGAAAAATTGCAACAAGGTAGATATTTAATTGAACAGGCAACAGAACCTAATGCAGTTTTGACAGCTTTTAAAAAAATGGATTTATCGGCATATAACAAAAAAGTATTATTTGCAGAATTGTCTGAAAAATTTAAAGATTATAAGTTTGATACTAAAAAGGGTGAGTTTATATGTCAATAAACTACATAACGAGTTCATTATTAAATAGTTGGCTCTATGTAACACATAACGAAAACGCAGATATACAAGATTTTGAAGATGTGTTAAATAGAATTAAAAAACCGACTACTGAAGCTCAACAAAAAGGATTAGATTTTGAGAATGAAGTCTATAAGGGTAATAAACCATTATACAATCCTTATGTTGAAAACGGATTATATCAAGTTAGAGTAAGTAAACCATATAAAGATATTTTATTACTTGGAATTATAGATGTTTTACAACCTAATTGGATATATGATGTTAAGACAACAGGGTCTTATAAAGTCGGCAAATACTTTAATACAAGTCAGCATAAAGTCTATTGTTATATAACAGGCATAAAAAACTTTTCATATTTAATCAATGAGGAGTGTTACAAAGAAGATTATACATATCAAGACGGACAATGTGAAGAATTGATTGACAGTTTTATAGATTGGTTAAAACGTACTAATTTATACGATATATGGAAAGAAAAATGGATTAAAACAGAAAGTGAGGTAGAACAATGGTAAGATTTTCAGATGACGCAGAAAAAGTAACATCAGCACAACCTGGGGAATACTTGTTTAAAGTTTATGAGATAAACGAAAAAACAAGTCAAGCAGGTAATGACTATTGGCAAGTAAAAGTAGAAAGTAAAGACGGAGTAAAAGTTTGTGATAATCTTATGTTTTGCGGTAAAGCAGCAGGTAAAACATTGGCATTTTTAACGGCTCTAGGCTTGGCAGACGGAGAAAACTTCCCAACAGAAGAAATACATAGAGAGGATGTTTTAGGTGGTTCTCTTTACATCGATGTTGTTAAAGACAAAGATAGCGACTTCTTGAAATTCCCTTGGAGTTCTAACGGTTATAAAGCATACGAAGGTAAAGCAAAACCGAAAAAGGAAGAAGTGGAAGAACTACCATTTTAACATAGAGGGGATTATTCCCCTCTTTATTAAGTAAACGAAAGGAGTAATAATGCAAGATTTTATAAAAATGATTATAGTTTTTATATTAATTTTATTCTATTCTTTACCAATAACAGCACCAACAATAATTATGATGATTGAAAGTAAAAAAGAACAAGAAATTAACAAAATTTGTGTTGAAAAATTTAAAACAACAGAAGAAATAAAACAATGTAAAGAATTTTTAAATGAAAGGTGTAAATAAATGGATAAAAAGCAAGAATTAATTGAAAAAATTACAAAAATGTTAGAACCTTATAAAAATGTAGAAAATTATAGTTTTACTATAAATCTTTATACAAAGAAAGATGACCCTTATGTAGCTTATACTTATAACGATAATGTAAGCATTTCATACAATATGAATTATCATATATCACCTTATACTAATTGCACAACAATTTAAGGAATAAAAACTTATGGAACTAACCCTTAACGACATAACCGAATATTTAGGACAACCACGAACAAAAATCGGCAGAGAGTTAATTTGGCAATGTCCTTATTGTTTAGACGAGCATAAAGATAATTTACATTACAATCCGAATAAAAATGTCTTATGGTGTTTTGCAGACGCTAGCCATAATCGACAAATTTTATCCGAAATAATGAAGAAAAAACACGAAAGTAAAAAAATGGAAAGTAAAGAAATACCTGCATACATAAAACATCAAGAACAGTATTTGTATTATATGGAGTTATGCAATAGTGCTTTACTTGGTACACTTACTAAAGATTGGATTGATTTTGTAAAAGAACAAAACATGTTTGAAGAAAATGAGTGTGCTTTTTATCTTGATTTAATTCAATCAGCCAACGCAGAAAAGGCAAGAACCTACCTAAAATCTCAAAGAGGTATAAACTATCATACAATCGAATTAACAGGTCTAGGATTTGATTTTAAAGCGAGAAAATGGGTAATACCTATTTTTAATATGAATTGTGAGATTGTTGGGTTTAGATATAGAGGTGCAGACTTTAAACAAAAGAAAGTTTGGACTGAAAAAGGAACACCAAAAACACTTGCAAGATTTTATGGTGCTGATACTTCTAAAACATTATATATAGGCGAGGGCGAATGGGATTGTATAATCTTGACACAATGGTTATTAGAAAACAAACAAAAAGATTTTATGGTTGTTAGTCCGTCAAATGGTGCTAGTTCTTTATTGTCGGTTATTCCACAAATTAAATTAAACAAGTTTGATAAAATTAAGTTGATATTAGATAATGATACGGCAGGCGATAAAGCAACAGAAGAAATAATAAAAAAATATCCTATGATAATTGATAGTAGAGATTTTTTAAAAAGCTCTAATATAAATGATACCAATGATTTTTATTTGAGAAAGGTGGTAAAACAATGAAAAAAGTAAAAATGAGAATATTTAAAGAATTAAACAGTAACACACAATTTCTTATGGTAGGTTTATTTAATGAGGACGGAACATTAAATGAAAGTTTTACAATAGATAATGTCAGCGAAGTAACAATAGATGATAAAATAAGTTTTGATGATTTTATTACACATGAAAAACCGAAAATAATATGCTATAATTAACCTATGGAAAAGAATAGCAAAAATCAAAAAGAAGAATTTGCAAGACGGCTGGCTGGCGGTGAGGAAGATGAAAAAGGTAAAGGTAACATAATTAGAGCTAATGCCTATTACTTTGATTTTAACGCTCCGCAAGCAGGATATTATAAAGTAAGAACAAGGATAGCTAGTAAATGATAAATCAAAATTTTGAAAACATTACACAAAGTGGTACATCTCAAACTATTGAGGCAAATGTAACAGGAATGAATTTGACCTCCGCCCAATTCTATTTTTGCACAACTTGTATAACTATTGTACTAATAGTATCAGTAATAATGATAACAAGATTAATCCAAACTATAATTTTAAAAATAAATTTTATAAACCCCAAATTGTTAAATAATCTCAAAAAAGAAATAATAGAGGAGTTAAATAAAGAGTAATTACTCATTTATTTCGTTTACTGATACTACCTTTGATAAGGTAGTTTTTTTTATAAAAAAACCTCTTAAAAAGAGGTTATAGTGTTTGTTTTAAAATAAAGATTTTCGCATTTATATTATAACACAAACTTTAAGATACAGAGGAGTTAATTATATTTTTTATATAATTCTTCATAATGTTTATACGCATATTCATTATCAAGATTAAGTTCATCTAATGCCATTTTTATATAAGTTTTAGCCGTAGCATTTAATGGATTGAGTGTATTACAATGTATTAGATATTTTAATGTAGCAACAAAATTTATATCATAACAAGAATATTTTTTATCTTGAATTGATAATTTCATTTCTTCTAATACTTGTTTAAAAGTATCATATCTCCAAGATTTATTTTTATTTGTATATCTTTCGGCTAATCTTATAGCTTCATCCATTTTTTCTTTTGTTCTAATAGAAGAACCGTATAACTTATTATCTATGCCCTCATTTGCTTCTTCAGGCATTTTATCCGCCCAATCCTCAAAAAGCTCTATTGCCTTATCAGGATGTTGTCTTACAAGTCTTTCTATTTTTTCATATATATCTTCTTGCATTTTTCCTCCTTTATTAGTATTTCAAGGATTTTATCTAATTTAATTAACATATTATGTATCATCTCCATAATCTTTAACCTTGTCTTTAGGCTCTTTTGTTAATTCTTTTATAGGCTCCATGATTTTGATACCTAGTTCTTTTTCAAGTAAAGGTACACAATTCATACAAATATTTTTTGCTGTTTTTCTACCTTCTTTGGTATAAATAAACCAACCGGCACCTAACATAACTAAATTTTTGAACATTTATTACATCCTAAATTAAGAACTTGTAAATGGTTATCATCTGTTCCAAATACAGCTTTATAAACTTTTCTTGTTCTTAATTTACATCCTGTTCTAACATTGTTACCAATTTCATCTCTTAAAGGTACAGAAACAATAGAACCATTAACACTAACATTAGCGAAAATTTGCAATGCAGGAGTTGTAGCCGTTGTTATACAATCAGCTAATCTAAATTTTATACACTCTTTATCCTGTAAAACAGGAGTAGTTCTAAAATTCAAAATATAGTTTGCACCGCTATTGTCTGTGATTGATGTTACCAAATAAGTAGGTTCGCAGTTACATTTATTGCACATTTTATTTTTTCCTTTCATTATAGTTTCAAAAGAGAGGGAAATAATTCCCTCTCACAACTTGCTAAATTACTACTCCATTACATCCGCTACATTGATTTAGACTATTTACTCCTAAACCATTTAATATAGCAGCGCTAGGGCAAGCTACACCTACCCCTGTAATATCAGGTCGTCTTAGCATGTTACATTGTATTGAAGCAAGTTGAGCATTGATTGGTGCAAGTTGGTCTTTAACAAATAATTGATTTCTCAATTCTACAACTTGACGTTGCAAATCAGCGTTTTTATCACGTTCGTTCTGATATCCGTAGTAATCAATTTTTGTGTTGATTGCGTTTGTTTGAGCTTGAATTAGCTCTCTATTGTTAGCTGATTGTTGTTCAATCAAGAATTGAGTTGTGGCAGTGTTTACGATTTGAGCTTTTTCAGAGTCGCAAATAGCTTTGTAGTTTTGGAAACCTAAACCGTTACTTACTCCAAAACCTTCTGCACCTGCACATCCGCCTCTATTCCAGCCAAAGCCACCGCCAAATGCACCGCCAAATACCCATACAATGATTACAAATAGGATAATGTAACCAAACAATCCAATGCCTGAATGTGAATACATGTCATCTGTCATTTTTGTTTGTCCTTTCGATTTTGTACTATAATTGGTCTATTCCTTGTAACAAGGAAGAATTGTTTTTAGTCAAAGCCGAAGTTGTGTCAGGCTGAAATATAGATTGCAATCCGTTTTGAAATTCTTGTTTATTTATTCCTAATGCCCCCATAATAGGAGTAGCAAGAGGATTATTCAAATAATTATTAACTCTTGACATTAAATCAGTAGGTAAAACATAATTACTTTTTATCTGCCGAAGTGCTTTTATTGCATCTTCCTTTGTTTTTATTTGCGTCGGGTCTACTATCGTCAATGCTTGGTTCAATGATTGTGTTACTTTCTCCTTTATGTTCTTCGGTATAAAGTTCATTGCCCCCTTTAATATTTCTGTATTCATTGCTTAAATCCTCAATTCTTGCTAACATTTGATTTATTGCTTGATTTTGTTTCTCAATCATTTCGCTTTGTTCTTTTATGATTTCATCAGGTGTTTTGGGTACTTTAATCTCACCTAATTCAATTAATCTGTTTTTACACTTAATCAACGCTTGTTCTACTTCTTGATATTTTGCTAAATTAACCCCTATTTGTTCTCCTAGATTAGTATAGATATTGTTATCCGATACATAACCATAAAATGAGGTATTTGCATTCCAAGTCAAATTGAGATTTCCTTGTTGCATAAAAATCCTCCATAATCTGTATTAAGATTATAGAGTATATTTTTATTAGAAAAGTCCGCTATTTTGAAATCTTGTAAAACAAGATATAATCTTTTCTTTCAGTAGTTTTAATCCACTTATTTATTTTTGATAGTCCATTTTCATAAAATTTATATAATTGGCTTTTCTCATAATTTAACAAGCCTAAATTAGCAATATTTCTAATTGACCTATGCTCTTTAAATACATAGTAAACAATTTTTTTCTCTATATCATTTAAAACACTAAAAGTCAAAAACTCATCAAGATATATAGGAGTCAAGTTTAAATATTCTAAAAATCTTCTTTCGTGTCTATATTTCATTGTCTATCAATCAAAATATTATAAATTTTATCGACTTTATCTGCCATATCATGTATTTGATTTTTTAATTCATCAACAATAGTTTTTGTGGCATATTTTTTGTCAATATCCTCTAAAATTTCTCTGTGCTTTTTTTCTAAGTCAACAGGATTGACAAATATTTTATAATTTATACAAAACATTATTATAACTAATATTAACGGTGCGTATTCTAAAATTTTTTCCATAACTTTATTTTACCATAATTTTGTGATATAATAGAGGTGTCGAGTTTATTGATTTGCTCTCTATTGAGAGCTTTTTTATTACCTATTTTTTACCTTTTTTCTTACCGCCACAAGCCATAACTTTCCCCTTTCTAAAATACTATTTTATCTGTCTGAAAACAATCTACATGAACCCAAGTAGGTGTTTTAGATATATTTTCAAGCCTTTTAAATTTCTTTAATTTGTTTTGCTCGATTAAATCATAACAAAGTTGATAAAGTGCTTTATTGCTTCCTTTAGTATCATGCAAGTCAAAACCTTTACCCATACAATGGGAACTTAGATACAAAGATTTTTTTTCTTTAACAATAGGGTCAATATTGCTTCTCAATCCGCATTGGCTTAGATTTCCACCACTCGCCCAATTGTTGATGATAATTCCTCGACCCCAATTTTGTCTTATAGTGTCTAAATCATCTAATACATCAGGGTCAAAAAACATCCAAGTTTGCTCACCCCATACACTATATACATTGTTGCTAACTAATTCTTTTGCCGTAAAATATTTACACTTTTTCATAATTTCACCCTAAAATATTCAACTTTTTTTCTTCTTCAAGTATATTATACACCGTTTTTTTAATATTTTTAGCATATTCATCACCACTAAATATTTTTGTTTTATTCCCTTTTTGATAAGGAACTAATAATTTTTTAAATTGTTCGCAATATTCTTCAAATGCTTCTTTGTTGAAAAATTCGCTTAACGGTCTATTTCCTCTATTGTTATTGTTTTGAGCCGTAGATAATGCAATATTTTTTAAATCTGTTTTTCCCCCTTGGCTGTGCGGTCTTATGTGTTCATTTGTGCAATAATCAAGCGATTTTACATCATGGCTTAAAGTACCACCATAAAAACCTTTTGTAACTTCAGGTAATTTTTCTTCTTTCCAAAGTTTAGATAATATCGTTGTATATCCAAAATTTATATTTGATTTAATTGGTTCTATCATTTAATAAATGCCATAACTCATCAGGTGTAATTTCAGGATTAACATTCAAAAACAAGCCTTGCTTTTGTAATGCTTTAAGGTGTGCTTCCGAGCAATGCGCTCCCTTGCTTGGTTTTTTGCTACCTATACTTCTTATTGCTGATAAAAACGGATAAATCTTATTTTCATATTTCAATATCTCTTTAGAAAATCTTTTAGTATCAAGTGTAAAATCTCTGATAACTAATACAAAATCATCATTAGTAAATAATAAATAATCAAGTAAAGGTTTCTTTTTTGCTTTAAAAGGTTTTATATCTAATACATATATTTCGTTACCTTCTTTAATAATAGAGCCAACGTGAGTAGGAATATAATCCTTTTTAGGGCATTTAAATTTTTCAAAAAAGCTTATAACTTTAGATGTAATCCCGTCATTTTTTGAAAAAATTGCGCTACCGATTAAATTTTCGCATTCCTCTATCCATTCATCCACATCAAACATATCCAAATTCTGAAATGCTGATTTATAATGTATTTTTGTCATTTTATTTATACTTCCTAAATTTTTCAACTAATAAATCAAATTTTCTTTTTGCTCTAAAATCGTCGAAATATGCGTAATTCTCAGCCTTATTTATGGCTTTTTCTGCATAATAACAAGCTTTTTCAAGTTTGTTTTTGTCGTCTATAACTTCATTTGAAATTATTTGCTCTTTGTTTGTTTTTAATAATTCAAATACACTTTTAATAGCTTCAAAAATTGACTTAAACATTTTCTTTTCCGTCTATTTTGTCAACTTTTTTTAATACAAATTCTTTAGCTTGTGGTAGAAAAGCTAAAATAACATCATCTACTTTGTTCGGAGTTTGTTCGATGTATTGAGTTATAAGTTCAAAGACTTCTTCAACTGCTTTTTCGGTTACATTTTCGATTGATGTTAAGATTTTGTCGTTCATGATAACTCCTTTATTCTTCTACTTGTTCATTTACTTGTTCACTTGTACCCTCTACTTGTTCACTTTTTGCAGGTTTAAAATCATTACTCAACTGTAAAAAACATTCTTGAATAAATTCAGCGTTTACTGTTTTAACACTCTGATAAATTGTCCAATCTGTAATCTCTTGAGTAAAATCAGGTTTATTATAAGTAATAATTTCAATAGGATTGCCCATTTGAACACCCATTGAAATAGTAGGCAATAAATCTGATAAAAAGTCTTTTCTTTCACCTGTTGCCATTGTTACTTTTCGTCTAATATACCCTAAAGAAGTATTAAAAAACTCTTTATTAAACTGTTCTTCACGTTCTTTGGCATAGTCATCATTAGTCTTGCCCCAAGCTTCAAGAGCTGTTTCTGTTTCTTTTATTTCATAAGTTTGAGGATTTTTACCAAAGCAATTTTGACCGTAATTAAATATAACATTTTCTCTTTCTTCATCTGTATAAGGTTTTTGTAAATTTGCTTTTA
>JBJFBU010000101.1:0-10113 GCA_051888595.1 Candidatus Gastranaerophilaceae bacterium
AAAAAGATTGAAGAAAAAGCTGAAGAATTTAGAAAATTTATTGCTAGATTTAGTGCAAATGCTTCAAAAGCAAAGCAAGCTACTTCTCGTAAAAATATGTTGGAAAAGCTTACTCTTGAAGATATAAAACCTTCTACAAGAAAATATCCAAGTATTAATTTTAAATATTCTAAAGTCCCTGGAAAAGATGTTTTACACATTCAAGGATTGAACAAATCTGTAAACGGTGAATTGTTGATTAAAAACTTTTCATTAGACCTTGTTCAAGGTGAAAAAGTTGCATTTATTGCTAAAAATCCATTGATAATTACAACTTTATTTCAAATGTTGAATGGCGAATTAGAACCTGATAGTGGCGAAATTAACTGGGGTGTAACTGCTACTCGTTCTTATTTCCCAAAAGAGAATAATCATCTTTTTGAAGATAAGATAGATTTAATTAAATGGTTAGGACAGTTCTCTCAAGAACAACATATAAGTTACTTAAGAGGCTATTTAGGTAGGATGTTATTTTCAGGTGAAGATGCTGAAAAAAGTGTAGATGTTCTTTCTGGTGGTGAAAAAGTTCGTTGTATGCTTGCGAAAATGATGATTGCAGAAAGCAATGTTTTAATGTTTGATGAGCCTACTAACCATTTAGATTTGGAAGCTATTACATCATTAAATAATGCTTTAATTGATTATACTGGTACTATTTTGTTTACATCTCAAGACTACCAATTTATTCAAACAGTTGCGGATAGAATTGTTGAAATTTCTCCTTATGGTTACATTAACTTCCAAATGAAATACGAGGATTATTTGAATAGCCCAGATATCCAAAAAAGACGTGATTTGATGTACAATAAATTTGCAGGAAAAGTATAGTATATGCAAATTGAGGAGTTTAAACTTGAACGTTGGCTTAGTGACCATGAAGAAGGTATAAGCTACGATTTATCTGGTACTTGTGTGAATTGTTTGTCTATTAATGATATGGCAAATTTATTCGATTTTGATATTTCTGAAATTTTATCAACAAAGCTTGCGTATAGAGATTTAAAAGGCTCTGATAGGCTAAAAAGTGCAATTTGCAATTTATATAAAAATCAATCTTTTGACAATATTACTGTAACTTTAGGCGGTATTGGTGCAAATCAACTTGCAATAGAAACGATTGTTGAAAAGGGAGATAAAGTTGTTTGCATTTGCCCCACTTATCAACAGTGTTATTCATTACCGAAAATTTTTGGGGCAAAAGTAGAATTAGTTTATTTAAATCATAATGATTGGTCGTTAGATTTTGATAGATTTGAAAAGATTGTTGGTGAAGATACAAAATTAATATGTTTTTCATCACCATGTAATCCTACAGGCATGCTAATGAAAGATGTAGATAAAATTATCGAAATAGCTTGTCGGTCAAAAGCCTACATTTTGTCTGATGAGGTTTATAGAGGGCTATCTCATTTTGGAAATAGTTATTCTGAATCAATTGCAGATTTGTATGAAAAAGGTATTGCTACTGGAAGTATGTCAAAAACATATTCCCTTGCTGGAATTAGAGTTGGTTGGATTATTGCAAACAAAGAAATTACTGATTTGATAAATATTAATAGACAGTATAACACAATAGCGATAAGTACTTTAGATGATTATGTTTCCTCTGTAGCTTTAGAAAATCATAAAATTTTGGTTGAAAGAAATTTAAAAACGATTTTACAAGGTAAGCAATTTGTTTCTGATTTTGTGAAAAGACACGAAAAGTTATCTTGGGTTGAGCCAAACAGTACTACTGTAGCTTTTATTAAACAAAACTATTCAGATAATTTTGTAAAAGATTTATGGAATGATACAAAAATATTATTAGTACCAAGTGAATCTTTTGATATGAAGGGGTACTTTAGGCTAGGTTATGGGTTAGAAAAAGAATATTTGAAAAATGCTTTAAATTCAATCTCTAACTGGATTATAGAAACTTATCAATAATTCCTTTTACTATTCCAGATGGTTTTTTAGGTGCAGTTTTTTCTTTGTGCATTTCTTCAAATTCACTACCCATTTTTTGTTTTAGATAATCAACTACAGCCTGAGAACGTTCTTCTTCTGTTGCATATTCTGAGCGAATATTGTCAAGCTCTTTGTAGTCAAGAAATTTTCCACCACATCTGTAGCATTCATCTATAATTATATCGCCTTTTATGCTTGTAGAGTTTTTAATCATTTTCATTCCGCAAGCAGGGCAAATTCGTTTAAATGTTTTATCTACTTCAATGAAAGCTTTACCTTCTAGTGCTGATTTTATTTCATCAATATTTTCAAAACTTTCATCAAATTTTTTATATTCTCTGTTATCAAAAAATATTCCGCCACAACCATTTGTACAAATGTCTACAAAACAGTTTGCTTTTTTAACAAATATTTTTTCCATTTCTTTTCCGCATGCTGGACAAATTAATGTTTTTGTTGAATCTGTCATGTTCGTACTCCTTTATAATTCAAAATTATACTTCAAAATTTATAGCTTGCAAAGAACACTATAGCACAATAACATTGTTGCAAATCCTGTAATGAGAGTTCCTTGTTGCTCTTGTGTAATAAGTGTACAAATTGTTGTGGCTATTACTGCTAATGCAAAACTTGTCCAACTTGCAGACATTTGTGACATTCGATTTTGCAATATAGAAAAACGAATTATTATTGCAATTATAAAAAATAAAATACATAAGATTATTGATAATGCCATTATTTACCTTGTTTTATTACTTCTAATTGCTTTTCCCAGTTATATGCACTTTCGATACTGTCGTTTAATGTTCTTTGAGGTGCCCAATTTAATACATTTTTTGCTTTTTCAGCGTTGGCATATAACTTTGCCGGATCTCCAGCTCGTCTTTCTACTATTTCGACATTAATCTTTTTATTCAAAACTTTTTCACAAGTATCAAATACTTCTTTTACGCTGTCACCTTGTTCTGTTCCTAAATTAAAGACATTTGAAGTATTTTCTTTTTGCAAGTATAAAAATGCTAAACGATGTGCTTCTGCTAAATCTTCAACATTTACATAATCTCTTATGCAAGTACCATCTGGAGTTTCATAATCATTTCCAAAAATCTTAAATACTTTTCCTGAGCCAAATGTAGATTTTAAAATGTTTGGTATTAAATGAGTTTCAGGTTCGTGCCATTCTCCAATTCGACTCTTTTTATCACAACCTGCAACATTGAAATATCTTAGTTTTATTGATTTTAAGCCATAGGCTTTGTCATAATCCTTTAGCATCATTTCTATACACAATTTTGAATTGCCATAAGGATTTATAGGGCTTTGTGGATGGTTTTCATCTATTGGTGTGTATTTTGGTTCTCCATAAGTGGCACAAGTTGATGAAAATACTATTTTTTTTATATTGTGATTTACCATTGAATCAAGTAAATTCATTGTTCCATAAACATTGTTTCTATAATATTTTGCAGGATCTGTTACGCTCTCACCAACAAGTGAAAATGCCGCAAAATGTACAACAGCTTCTATTTCGTATTTATCAAAAACTCTGTTTATATCTTCGATATTGCGTAAATCACCTTTTTCAAATTTTATATTAGAAATTTGTTTCAACGATTCGATTGTTTCAATGTGACCTGTTTCCAAATTGTCAAAGATAACCACTTCATAACCAGCATTTATAAAATTTAATGCTGTATGGCTACCTATATAACCAGCTCCACCTGTTATTAATATCATAAATTACCCCTTTTTGCTAAAATTATATATTAAAGATAATTTATTTTAAATACTTTGTTGTTAAGTTTTTCATTGTTTAATGGCATTTCAAAACCAAATTTGTAAAAATCATAATCTTTATCATCTTTTATAATGTCGTATAAAATTTTTCCATTATAATTTTCTATAATAACTTTTGCCAAATACAGACCAATACCTGTTCAAACTTGTTTATACGGATTTTTTTCAACTGTGTATTTACTAAAAAATTCCTTAAAATCATCTTTTGTGTCTTGTGTTTTGAGAGTTTTAACTTTAGTTATAAGTCTGAGATTATTATTTTCTGTCGAAATATCAATATTAATATTACCGTTTTCAGCACTGAATGATATAGCATTGAATATTATATTTAAAATAGCTCGCTTTATTGAAATTGCATCAGCGTACATCGTTTTGTCTGTCAGTCTGTCGGTATTTAATTTGAATTCCAAATTTTTGTTAAAGGCTGTTAAATCTAATTGTGACATACAATTCTCAACTAATTCTTTTATATCAAATTCTTCAATTGATAAAATATACTCATTATTAGTAAATTTTAACGATTATATCATTGATTTAAGCATTTCTTGGGCAAAATGACCGGAACTTAAGGTGTGTTTTAAAAGCTCTTTTTGTGTTTTATTTAATGGACCAGCTTTTTCATTGTATAAAAATTCTAACATCTTTATCTGTGCTAAAATAGGAGTTTTTAAATCATGAGTAAGTGTTTCGTTATAAATTTTTCTGTCTTTTTCAATCGTAATTTGTCTTGAAATATTTTTACTTGTTAAATACAAAGTATATGACGACAAACTTAGTGCAAAAATAGTTATGCTTTCATCTAAGCCCAATTTTGTAGTTTCAAGAGTTAAGTAGCCTGCTGTTATCAGTAAAACAATTACAAATAGTGTTACAAAGATTACAGGCATAATATTAAATTTTAAAAATGTAGTTTTTGAAAAAAATTCATAATTTTTATACAATCCTTAGTTTTGTTGCTAGTACTGCAACTTTGACTCTGTCAGATAAATCAAGTTTTGTTAATACATTCCCGACGTGTGCTTTCACTGTGTTTAAACTTATAAATAATAATTCTGCAATTTCAGAATTTGTTTTTCCTTGTGCAATTAGTTTTAGTACCTCAAATTCCCTTGATGATAAAAGTTCTTTTACTTCTTCAAGTGTATATTGTACTTCAATATTGGAATTTGTTGAGGTTGCAATTGCTGAAAGTGGAAATTTTTCTATTTTATTGTCAAAATATAATGCTCCAGAATAAACAGCTTTTATTATATCTACAAGCTTTTCTGCCGGAGTGCCTTTTAGCACATAACCTCTAGCTCCAGAGTTTATACACTCCATAACATTTTCGCTTGTTTCATGTGATGTAAGCTCTATTACGGAACATTTTGGATATTTTTCATTTATAATTTTTGTGGCTTCTATACCATTCATTTGTGGTAATCCCAAATCCATTAAAATTATATCAGCAGGATTTGTTTTCATTTCTTCTATGCAATCTTCTGCAGTTTCAAATCCCTTTAATATTTTGATTTCATCATTATTCTTAAAGAAATTTAGCAAAGACAACCTTAGTAAACCGTAATCCTCTACTAAATAAACGCTAATTTTTTTTATTTCGCTCATATAAAAATTCCATTTGATAAAATTATTCTAAGTGGTCAAATGGATAATGTCAAAAAAAACTGTTAGTTATGTAAAAAGTTTGTAAATTTTTGAAAATATTATCCATGTGGGTAATAATCTTATGTATATTTTTGGTGTTTAATATATATAAATGTTCTAGACCAACTTCTAGATATTCTTAATTCCAACCGGAGGCTACAAGCCTCCTTTTCTTTTGAAGCTAATATTTTATTATAAAAAAAACACACATTTTATAAGGTGTGTTTTGCTTTATTTATTGGCTTTTTTATCTTTTTTAAAGTTTTCATCAGAAACAATTTCTAAATAGTGATTTACTTTTTCAACGTAATCTTGTATTTTGTCTGTATCTTTATCTTTTATTTCATCAAGTAATGTATTTAATGTTGAAATATAATCGTTTCTGAATATATCAAGTGTGAACATTTTTTCTAAATCTTGCAATGATAATTCATAATCCTCAAGTCTGCAAGCACTGATTGCTCTATTAATATATATATCAGGGTAATTTTCATCCAGTTCCATGGCTTTATTCAAAGTCTTTATTGCTTCTAAATCGTTATTTTGTTTTCTTTGAAGTGCTCCAATATTAACAAGAGTTTCAACATCTGTATCATCAAGCTCGTAAGATTTTTGGTAATCCTTAATTGCATTATCAATTTTGTTTAGTTTATAAAAAGCATAAGCTCTTTTTTTATAGATTTGAGAATCATTTGGGTTAATTTCTAATGCTTTGTTATAATCTTTTACAGAACCTTCGTAATCTTCAATGTTTTCTTTTGCCATACCTCTATTAAAATAGGTATTATAATTTGAGTTTATTTCAATAGCTTTGTCAAAATCAGAAATCGCATCTTCAAAATTTTTCAAATAGTTTTGAACATTGCCTCTATTGTTGTATGCCATAAAGTTATTAGGGTTTATTTCAATAGCCTTGTTGTAATCGTCAATTGAAGCTTGCATGTTCTTTATGTTGTAATTTAATAATCCTCTGTTGAAATATGCTTCTGCATAGTTTGGATTTAATTCTATAGCTTTGTTATAATCCGCTAAAGCTTCATCAATTCTACCGATATTACCTAATGCATTGCCTCTATTATTATAATATTTCGGATTTTTATTATCAATTTCTATTGCTGATGTGTAATCAGAAATTGCATCTTCAAAATTAGAAAGTTCATATTTTAAATCGCCTCTAAGCAAAAATAGTAAGCAGTCATTCATCTCAATATCTTCAAACAAAGCTAAAGCTTCTCTATATTTATGATTATTTATTAGATTTTTAATTTCTTTTTCAAAATTCATTTTATTACCTCAAGGAATCTCCCATTAGTATTATTGTAGATGTCGTAACCTTTGTTGTCAAATTCTTTTTTAGTGTGAAAAAATTTTTGTTTACAAAATGTAAATAAATTTTGAAAAAGACTAAAGTTTATTTTTTTTTCGAGCGTTAAATTCTATATAATTGAGAAGTGTATTTTAAAGGAGTAATGTGTATGAGCAATAACTTTGGCATTGGACTAAATTTTGATAAAAAATTGAACATGAATAATAAAGCAGGTAATGTTATTGACTCATTCAATAACGATTCACTTTCAATATTTTCAGCAGGTGGAGTTGCTCAAACAGATTCACTTTTTAAATTTGAAAAAACTCAGGATAATCTTGTTAAGTTTGATACAAAATATCAATCTCCAGCTTTTTCTATAAATTCTGATGATAAAAAAGTTAGAAAATCTAAAATCATTTCAGAGTTGCCAGATATGTTAAAAGCAGAAGAACCTAGTGAAAAAACAAAAAAAGAAATTGTAAGATATATTAAATCTATTGATAGTGAAAATTTTAGAAGTGTGATGCGTGGCACAGAAACAAAATTGGGCGTAAATCCATTGATTTTGCAAATTCAAAATTCACCACAATTGAATGATGTGGAAAAAGTTGATGCTATGAAATATTTATTAGCACAAGGTAAGGTTTATGCACAAAAAGAAGGTAGCCATACGGATGATTTTATAAAAGATTTAGAAAATAATATTGCAAATTACAATTCTGAAACATCAAAAGTTGAAGCTAGTAAAATAACAGCTGATTTCAGAAAACTTGTTGATAGAAAAGCTCCTGATAAAAAAGATCCAAAAGTTAATGGTGAAGTTGATAGAGCAACAAAACAAGGTGATGCTGGTGATTGTTGGTTACTATCTGGTATTACCGCATTTAATAATACTAAAGCAGGTAAAGAAATTATAAATAAGGCTCTTAGTGTTGATGAAAAAACTGGTGATGTTACTGTAACTTTGCGAGGTTTGCCAAAACCTATTGTTGTAACAAAAGATGAATTGAAATACTCAAACAACTTCTCTTCTGGAGATGGTGATGTTAGAGCCATAGAAATTGCTGTAGATAAATATTTTAGAGAAAATAGTATGAGAGGCAAAACAGACACTTATGGGAACACTTCTCATCTATCTTTAATGCTTTTAGGTGGTTATGAAAAACCTGTAAACTTTGTTGTAAATCAAGATGAAATTAAACAAACAATTGAAGGTTTTAAAAAGAATGGTAAAGAAAATGTTGTTGCGATTACAGCAGTTTTAGGAAAACGTGATATGTCTGGTGCAACAGTTAATATGCTTGGTGGTACAAAATTAACACTAAGCTCAGCTCATGCATACACAATTGATAGTGTCGATAGTAACAATGTTGTTCTTATTGATCCAAATTCGTCAAACGAAAGAATAAGAGTTCCAAAGAGTATGTATTATGCGTATTTTAATAATATTAGCTATGTTGAAATTAATGGCGAAGAAACAAAATAGAAATTAAAAAATAAAATTTTATATTAGAGATTTTTATTCTTGAAAAATTTCTTCGTCTAAAATATCACATGCCGTTTGTATAAATTTCCCGCAAGGTCGGTCTTTATAGAAAGATACGGTTCTCTTTGTTGGTGTTGGAGGGCTTTCTTGTGTATCAAGATTAAGCAATTCCCTGCAAATTATTGAGCCAAATTTATCTTTAAATGAATGACCTAATTTTTGAATTAGTGCATAATGATTGCATTTTATTTTATCATTATTTGGGGTTGAATAGCCTTTTAATATGCCAGCAACAATAAACATTCCACTAACGGCTCCGCAAACTTCTCGAAGTTTACCCATTCCACCACCAAAAGAAGATGAAAGTTTTATTAATGTTTCAAAATCAATTCCTAATTCATCAGCATAAGCTCCAACAACAGATTGTGAACAGTTGTAGCCTTTTAAAAATAATTCATTTGCTTTTTTACAATGTTTGTTCATAATAGTATAATATTGCTAAACTTTGTATTTTGCAAATGGTAAATTAGTTAAAAGGGGTGTGTAAAATGAGTGATGTACAAATTTTGGAATACCAAACTTCTGGTACTTGTTGTCGTTTAATGAGGATTGCAATTGATAAAAATGATATTATCAAAGATGCTGAATTTATTGGCGGTTGCAATGGTAATCTTAAAGGCATAAAAAGCTTAATTAAAGGTATGAAAGTTGACGATGTTATTGAAAAACTAAATGGTATTTATTGTGGAGATAAAGCTACTAGCTGTCCTGACCAATTAGCAAAATGCCTTGTAGAATATAAACAAAAAGTTGCAGTTTAAGTTTTTGTTAGTTATAGAAAAGAGGCGATTTTTCAACTTGTTGAAAAATCGCCTCTTTTCTATATTTATTTTTACTGTGCTGTATTTTCTTCTTCTGCTTGAATTTCTTCAACTGTAGTGCAGCAATAATCATTAAAATCTTTTTCATATCTCTACCTTGTCTAGTGTTTTCTTATATTATAAACTAAAAAATCGGTACAAAATATTTTTTATTTTGTACCGCTAAACCAAAAACCAAACTATATAAAATCTTTTATTATAGACCAAGTGCAAACTTGTTTAATGTTGCCATCATATCTAATCCGGCAAATGCAGAAACTTTAGCCTTATCCATTTCGTCCAATTTTGCTTTTACATCTTGCAAATCTGCTTTTAAATTATCTGAATTTTCTTCTACTTTTTTACCTGTAGAAATTTGAACATTTTGTTTTACTCCAAAAGTTTGTTGAGATGAACCTGCAGATTGAGTAACTTCATTTACAGCAGAATCAATTTTGTCAACGCTACCTCTTAAATCATTCATTGATGATACAGTGATTCCAACTTTTGCACCAAGCTCTTGAACTTGCATATACAAATCTTGCATATTAACGTTGTTTGCTTGAGTGCTTGGTTGTTGAGATTGAGTCGCTTGTGCTGATTTTGTTGTTTCAGCTTGAGAAATTAAAGCTTGAGCTTCAGACTCAGATTTTACAGTAGAAGGGTCAATTCCTAATTCTTTTAGTTTTTTTATTGTATCTTCACTTAAGTTTGAACCTGATTTAACTGCACTAATTGCACTTACTTGACCAGATGAACCTATTCCGCTAATTGAGTTAATTGACATTGACATACACATCACCAACCTTTGATACACATGTTGGCAATCGTCATTTTTTATTTAAAACTTTAGGATTTGTTAATAAAATATTACGAAATGTGAAATTTCTAAATTACGTCTTGTTCTGTTTAGTATTAAAAATTTTCCATACTGCATTTATTGGTGTAATTTTTCTTTAATTTAATTAATTTTATTTGTAAAAATTTGTCAAAACAAATTGAAAATATGAATGAAAAATGTTAATATG
>JBJFBU010000102.1:0-9968 GCA_051888595.1 Candidatus Gastranaerophilaceae bacterium
AATAAAGGGTTTTATCGAACTCAATCGAAAATGGCTACCGAACTCATTATCGAACTCAAAAAATTATTTTTTATTTGTTTTGTCCATGTTACTTATATATTCTTTTAGAACCATATTTATAAACTGACTGAATGACCTATCATCTTTTTCAGCCAGTTGTTTAATCAGTTGTATCACATCTTCGTCAAGGGTTATGCTGACCTTGTTTTTTAATGGTTTCATTCAATCACCCGCCTTTTTATAGAATATACCACTTTATAGGATGTTATATTGTAAAGTAGGATAAAGTATGATAAAGTAGTATTGTGCAGATTGCTATATTATTATGTGGAAAATGATGGTTTTATAAGTTATAATTAACATATTAATATGGAATGTGTATTTTATAGATAGTGTAATATAGGGTTTATTTTATGGAAGGAAAAGTAACTGACGAATAAAACAAAAAATTATGATAGAGGGTGTGAATTAATGGCTAAATTAAAAAAGAATCATTTTTATTATGGGGCGATATTAGATGCATTATGCCAATATAATCCAGATGCATCACCTGTATTAATGTCACATGAAGAATCAAGACAAGTATACAGAGTAATGACAAATACATCGCAGGAATGTATTTTGTTTCTCAAATATGCATCCCCTAAAACGGGTGGGAAGAATGAACAAGATATTAGCTATTTGTTTACATTTTCAGATGATGATAAGCAGAAATTGAAGGCTTATATGGACAAATATAATTGTCCGGTTTTTTTGTATTTATTGTGTAAACAACCAGACTTGAAAGATAGTGAAATAATTGTACTCAAATACGAAGAATATCAAAATGTAGAAGAAAACAGAGCTATTACTATTAGAATTCAGAAAAACAAAAATTATATTTTGTTGTTTAAAAAGGGAAGTAAGGCAAGAGATAACGCATATCAGATACCACGAAATAGAATCGAAAAAACATTTGATGAATTGTCTGATGATTTTATGAAAGAGTCTGTGTCTCATACAAAGAAACGAGTAGCCAATAATTCGCAAATGGAATCATTTATTGCTACAGGTATGGAGATATTTGAAGATAGTAAAAATTGTCCGTTTTGTGATAATGCTTTAAAGGGTGTTGTGATACATAATTCTGGTGATGATATGGATTCAAGAATGTGTCCTGTTTGCAAGCGTAGGTTTGTTAATAAGCATCAATATAAAGTTATTCGTAAGTATTGCGGTGCTAATAATATAATTCCAGAATTATATATTATGGATTATCCCGAACAAAATAAACAGAATGATGAGGCACAAGAAAAATTTGATCGGAAAGAAGTGAAAGAGCAATCACATTTTAGAGATGCAGTTATAAAGCAGTTTTTTATAATGGAACAGGATAGTGATATATGTCCTATCCATAACTGCAAAATGGATATAAAGGTCATAAATTTTAGTATAAAGCTAAAAGATACCGTTCATTTTTGCAGAAGATGTAATAAACATATAATTTCAAGAAGCCATTATAACTTTTTAAAAAAACAATTTGTAAGAACTAATAAGCAAATAATTCAGAACATAACGTTTGAGGAATTAAGCTAAAGTACGGATTATTGTACAGCTAAATTGTTACAGTATTATTGTCAATAATTACATTCTATAAAGAAAGGTGGATTTGTTATGGGATTTTGGGAAAGCTTTTTGGGACATACTGCTGCAAATGTATATAGTGAAATGAGGAAAGAGGAGCAAGCAAATAAGAAATGGAATGATTTGTTTTATGAATTAGGGGAATATGAAACATCTTTTTCAAACTATTTGAAAAGTATTGGTTGTCCTGCATTATATGTTGCTGATGTGGAAGCTGTAAATAACGGAAATATCGCACCAGAAAAGCGGAAAATGGACAATTATAAAAAGAAACTTAATGATTTTATTTCATTAGGTGGACAAGTGGAATATATTCATGATTTAGATGAAATTGATAATGAGATTGAAACAATTAAATATTTGAAGAAAATGGGATGCTTACATAGACAAGAAGAGTTTATTGGTTTGGGACTGTATTTGACACAAAGCACTTTGGAAAGAGAATTACAGGGGGATCATGCAATCGAGATATTGTTAAATACACCAAACAATGAATTGTCAAATATAATTTCTGAAGGTGATGCAGACTTTGCTTTATATAATGATATTGATGATGGGGATAATGTAATAAAAATTGAAACTGCTCAAGTCTATGATGAGGAAATTGTGGATTTTTTGCAGTTTAAAACAGTTGCATTAAAGTTTACATCTGAGAATATTTATATTTATAATTATAAAGAACACACACAAATGTATTACAAAACAACAATTAGTGACGGTCAAAAACTCAATATTATCTCAACTCCTATTCCTGCTGTAGAGGGTTGGGGGTTAATACAAATTAATGGGTTGGAAGTTATGTTTTCTTTAGAAGAGGTGGAAAAAGTTAAAGAATTATATCGTGAACATAATGAAAATATTGATGTACTCAATAATCAGATGAAGCAGAAATTGGGTGGCGAAAAAGAAAGTATCAATTCACGTTCTGATTTTGATATGTCTGAATTTGAACCGTTTTGTGTAAGCAATGCTAAAATATGGAATGAAGAAGCAGAAGAATTCCAGGATTTACAGCTTACTATTACATTTAGTACCACGAAAGTATCTATGTATACAGCACTTTTGCAACAAGATTTTTTTGCACAGGATTTTCCGGAAGGAACTCATGTAGAAACAGAAATCATAGATATTAATAATCCAAAACAATCCGTTTTAAGATTTGCAGGTTCTTTACTTGTTTTAATGGATACAGATGATGCCTATAAAGTAAAAGGTTATTATGATTCCTATAGAGAAAAAATGGAAGAAATTGCAGAAACTAAGCAAAACAGAATCAAGGAGATTTCAAATGAGATTGAAGGTTTAAATGATATGGCAATGAATATGCTAAACATGACGGATGAGCATATCTTATTAAATCATGATACAGTTATTGGATTGCAATTATTATTAGCATACAAGAAATTTCCTAATGTTAAGTTGTGGGATGAGAATTCTTTGAGTAGTAGTGAAAACACTTTGTTGGGTATTGCAGTAGTAAAGCAAGCAGTTGAGAATATGGTTGAAGTTATTCAAGAAGAACATTCAGAATATACAGATGAAGAAATTAGCTTTGCTTGTTGGGAGGCAATAAAAAGAGTTTCTGTAAGTTTTTATTCTGATATGTGGGAAGAAAAGTATGGAAAGTATATTGATGAACCTTTAAAACAAAATACATCTACAGAGGCGGATGGAACATTAGACAAATACATTGAGGAAATAATAAGATGTAACGAGATAGATGATACAGATATTTGGGTAATGGGTATATTCACTTATTACTTGATGGATAAAGGTTATGCAACAGGAGAATTATATTTTCCGCCATATTATGAAATAGCAATTCAAGCGTTTAATACAATTCGAGATAATGTAAAGAAGAACCAATTCAAAGAGAAATTAAAAGGAACTGTAAAAAAACAGGAAACACATTACACCATAGATGATATTGATATGATGAATGGTAGTGAGTTTGAATATTTTATATGCGAATTATATACAAAAATGGGATATAGGGCGGAAGTTACGAAGCAATCTGGTGATCAAGGATTAGATGTTATTGCTGAAAAAGGCGATAAAAAAATTGGTATACAAGCAAAATGTTATTCTGGAACAGTTGGAAACTCGGCAGTGCAAGAAGCGGTTGCAGGAAAGAGTTTTTATCATTGTGATAAGGTGGTAGTTATTACTAATAATTTCTTTACTTCGTCTGCAAAAGAGTTGGCACAGTCTAATGATGTTATTTTGTGGGACAGGGATATTTTGAAAGAGAAAATTAAAGAGTTGATGTAAAGAGGGGGAACAAAAGATGGGAATATTTGGTTGGAAAAAGAACGCAGTTCCAGTGGAAACAAATGAACCAAAAATCAATGATAAGAATATTCCTAATAAATCCCTGTTAATAAAGGAGCGAGAGGATTCCCAAGAGTTTGATTTAAATATTGAGAAGATTCTTGAAAATTGGGAAGTGTATCATGCACTTAGAGAGATTATCGCAAATGCGTTAGATGAGCAAGTGTTGACCAATACACAAGATATTAATATAGTAAAAGTTGGTGATGCATGGCATATTATTGATTATGGAAGAGGATTAAATTATCATCATCTTACTCAAAATGAAAATGAAGAGAAGTTAAGTGATGATAGGTTGATAGGCAGATTTGGTGTTGGTTTAAAAGATGCATTAGCTACATTATACCGGCATGGGATATATGTAAGTATTACATCAAAATATGGAATAATTACGTTGCTGGAATCTTCTAAAAATGGATTTGAAGATATTATTACATTGCATGCAAAAATAGATGTGTCACCAGATAAAAATATGGTTGGTACTGATTTTTTAATACGTGGTTGTACTGATGAAGATATAAGGAAGGCAAAAGAGTTATTTTTAAAATTTACTGAATCAGAAGTTTTAGAGACTACAAGTTATGGGCAAGTTATTGACAATTATGGTAAAACATCAAATGTTTATATCAATGGTGTTAAAGTGGCAGAAGAAGATAATTTTTTGTTTTCATATAATATCACATCATTAACAAAACAGTTAAAAAAGGCTCTGAATAGGGAAAGAACAAATGTAGGTAGAACTGCTTATTCAGATAGAATCAAATCAATTTTGTTGGCATGTACACAAGAAAAGGTTATTACGAAACTTGTAGATGATTTGCAACAGTATAATAGTGGTTTGCGTCATGACGAGATGTCATGGAATGATGTCGCTATGTATGCATCAAAAAAGATAAGAGATTATAAACAAAATGTTGTTTTTATCACATCAAATACAGCAATAGAGAGTCCGAGTGTTATTGATGATATGCGTGAGAGTGGTTATGAGCCAGTTGTCGTATCAGAAACATTAGTAAATAAGATAGACAATTATAATCAAGAAACACAAGATGATTCAACTCCAATTCTTACAACAAATCAATATATATCCGACAGGGCGGATAGACTATCGTTTAATTTTATTAATGAGCAACAGCTAACGTTAAGAGAAAGAGAAGTATTTTATAAGACGGATGAAATTTTGAAAATTATAGGCGGAAAACCAAGATGTGTAAAGTCAATAAAAATATCTGAAACAATATATGAATCAGAATTTTTTGTTGAAACAGTGGGATTATGGCAACCATCAGAAGGGAACATTATTATTAAACGTAAACAGTTACAAAGTTTGAAGTCCTATGCTGGAACATTGATACATGAATGTATGCATGCTTCAAGTGGTGAAGATGATGTCAGTAGAGGTTTTGAAGGAGCATTAACTGATATAATCGGTGTGATTGTTCAAAATATTTTAACTAGAAATAATGGATAGGAGAGCAGATGGATAAATTTACGGAGAATATTTGTAAGCAAAATCCGAAAATGACACTTATATGTGGAAATAAGGAATGTAACCATAAGTTTGTTGTAAAATCACTTGATGTATGTAAGCAGAAAGTATATTCTCATGTTTGCGAAAAGTGCGGGATGTCTACAAGCTATGATACAAGCAAAATGTTTGATGATGTGATTAAGCAATTAAAAGCTATGGGAGTAAAAATAAAGTAATTAGAATGAGTGTGTCAAAAACGATTGTTTTTGGCACATTTTCATTTATGCCCGAAAACATAGTATTTTAGCCTTAAAAATATTTCATAAAACGTGTCAAAATCTATTTACAAATTGACACGTTTTTGATACAATATACTTAAATCAAAGAAAAGGAGATGGATGTTATGTTAGTAGGATATGCAAGAGTTTCAACAGATGGACAGAATTTGGATAGACAGATAGATGCGTTAAAAGCAGTTGGTGTAGATAGTCGTGTTTTGTATCAAGAGAAAATTACAGGCACAAAAAAGGATAGACCAGAATTGCAACGAATGTTAAACGAATTAAATGAAGGCGATGTTGTTATTATTACTGATCTTACACGTATTTCAAGAAGTACAAAGGATTTGTTGGATATAGTTGAAAAGATTAAAAATAAAGGTGCTTCGATAAGAAGTCTGAAAGATACATGGTTAGATACTACGAGCAAGAATCCTTATAATGACTTCTTATTAACTGTTATGAGTGGTTTAAGTCAGTTGGAAAGAGATTTGATAAGTCAACGAACAAAGGAAGGTCTTGTAAGTGCAAAAGCAAGAGGTAGAAATGGTGGTAGACCATCGAAGCAAAATGCAAAGGGTGATGTTGTAAAGGCATTAGCTGATAGTGGAATGAAGATTGTGGATATTGTAAAAGAAACTGGTTTGTCGAGAAGTACAGTAAATCGAATTTTGAGAGATAGCAAATAATAATATATTGAAAAAAATGCAAGGTTGAAATACACCTTGCTTTTTTTATGCCCAAAATGATTAAATGCGTTTTTTGTCAAAATGTGTGTGATGTGTTTTAAACAGAAAAAGCGATGAGCAAAAAGAGAATAAGTATGTGAACGAACCACTCCAACTACCAAAAGCAAAAAATTGTAAAGGAGATAAATTTAAGATGAACAGAAAAAAATTACTTGCTTATGGTAAAGGAATAACTAATGTGGGAATTCACACAGGAAATGGCACTACAAGTCATATTGAGGATTTTGATAAGGCAAATGGAAGCAATCTTATTGAATCATACAATGTTAGACAAAATAAGGATGAAATTTATATGCGTATCAATCCTAATAAGAATTTTAATGGATACATTGCTGATTCATATTCAAAATTCAAAAAAGTGGTGCAAAAGTTATTTGATGAAATTGGTGTAACAGATTTCAAATGGAAACGAATAGATTTGAGCTTTAACACAATGGAAAGTCGTTACTACGAAAATTACACTAAATTGAATCGTTTGCTTATTGCTTGCATTGCAGATTCAGCGTGTGATTACAACACACATGATACTAGGAATTTTTGGAATGGAAGAACCAAAAGTCTTGTAACTAAGAATGGGTATCGTGAAGCTGAATTTTACGACAAAAATGATGAGAGTAATGGCAAAAGCCCTTACTATGGCAGATTAGAATTAAGAAGTAAGCGTATAGGCGATAGTATCGAACATGAATTTTTAGAATTATGGTTTGACCGATTGGATAAAGCAGCAATGCACTTTGAAGAGGTGCAACACAGATTCAATCGGAATATGGCACAACTTTATCTGGAAGATTTGGCTAAGAAGAAAAAGGATAGAGAGTTTTTAAGTGTTAATAGCTTTTTGATGACTAGAAAAGATTACATCTTTACAAGTTCACAAATGAAAGAATTGCTTATGATGATAGGGTTTTCAGAAGATAAAGCTAAAAATAAAGCCTACAATTTCAAAAAACTTCATACTATCGAATATTACAAAAAAGAGGATTTGGATTTTATTATTGCTGATATTAAAGCCAAAATTACAGATTATTTTTCAAAGTAAGAGCAGGAAAGTGGTAAAAAATTACTAATTTCATAATTATTAAAATGCGAAAAAGCATTGTAAATTAAGGCTATATTGATGTTTTTCGATTAAGCCAATTACCTAATATGTATGCAAATGTTTATTAAGAAGTAGTTGTGAGTGGTTTCGTTCAAAAAACATTTACAACGAAAGGATATGTGCAAATGGCACTAATAAAAATAATAAATATTGCGTTTTCATTGGTGCGTATTGCATTGGTGAAAAACATGGTAAATTACAAAATTTTAAGTAATAAGGAAAAACATAACAGATTTGGCAACATGAAGTCTAGATGTGGTAAGGCATATCAAGAAGAAAATCCACGCTACAAAGGAACTTTTATGTGGGAAGGTTGGTTAAAGTATAAGACCAAAACGTTCTTTGTATGGCTTGATAACAATTATTATGAGGTCGATGGTGAACAGATGGATGTTGACAAGGATATTTTACAATATGGCAATAAGCAATACCATCCAGATTTATGTTTGATTGTACCACATAGCATAAATATCTTTTTTGAAAATATTGAAGTAGGTAAAACCAATATTATATATAATTCAAAAACAGAAAAGTATAGCGTGAAGATTACAGATGGTAAAAAGAATATTGGTGCTACTGATATTGATTCCTACAATGAAGCGTTGGATATTTATTGTGATATTAAGCAAGGTATTCTTGTAAATAAAGCAAAAGCATTAAAGGATAAGATACCAGAAAAAGTTTATATGGCTTTGATGAATACAGACGTGAAAGCCATTAACAGCAAATATTATCTTGCTGATGAAAGCGAGGTGTAGTTGCTATGGCAAAAGAGATTATTGTACCTATTTGGGAAAAATATTCGTTGACAGTAGAAGAAGCAGCTGCATATTTTCGGATTGGTGAGAACAGTATAAGAGATATTATCAAAGAAAATCCAGATGCTGATTTTTGGTTTTGGAACGGAAACAGAAAGCAGATTAAAAGAAAGTTATTTGAGAAGTACATGGATTCGTTACAAGCAATTTAAAAATTTGTAGATATGGAGAGCGTGATATGGTATGATTGATACATACTATATCATGGCTCTTTTCGGAAAGGAGATTTTATTATGTCTGAAAAGAGAAGAGATAGCAAAAATAGAATTTTGCAAAATGGAGAGAGCCAAAGAAAAGATGGTAAGTATGAATTTAAGTATGTTGATGTAAATGGTACACGTAGAAGTGCTTATAGTTGGAAATTGGTTGCTACCGATAAAGTACCAGAAGGAAAACGATGTGAATTAAGTCTTAGGGAAATGGAAAAGCAGATAAGACGAGATTTAGAGGATGGTATCAGTACACATACAGCTAATAGCATAACATTAAACGAATTGTTTGATACATATATGTCTACAAAGGAATTGAAGCAGTCCACAAGGACAAATTATATGTATATGTACAAAAATTATGTGAGTGATGTTATTGGCAAAAGACGGATTGGAAGTATCAAATATAGTGGTATAAAGAAGTTTTACAATAGTCTGATACTTGAAAAGAAGTTTAAGCCTAACAGTATGGAAATAATTAATACTATCTTGCATCCTGTATTTACAATGGCAGTTAGAGATGGATATATTCGTGCCAATCCTTCAGATGGTGTAATGGCTGAAATTAAAAAGAGCCATAATTGGGAGAAACCAAAGCGTCATGCACTAACAGAAGAACAACAGGCAAAGTTTATTGAATTTGTGGCAAATTCGGAAACATATTGTCATTGGTTACCATTACTGACAGTATTTCTTGGTACTGGTTGTAGAGTTGGTGAAATTATCGGTCTGACTTGGGATGATTGTGATTTTGCAGAAGGTATTATATCAATTAACCATAATTTGATATACCGGCAGCAGGATGATGGAAAGTGTGAAATGCATATTACTACACCTAAGACAGAATCGGGAAAAAGAATTGTACCGATGTTTGAAGCTGTACGCAAGGCATTATTGCAAGAGAAAAAACAACAGATGAAACAGGGATTCAATTCGACGATTATTGACGGATATTCAGGTTTTATTTTCACAAATAGATGTGGGTATGTACATAACCCACAAACGATAAATAGAGCCATTAAACGCATTTATACGGCTTGTAATGAGCAGGAAAAGATACAAGCTAAGAAAGAACATCGTCAACCGATTTTGATACCACATTTTAGTGTACATAATCTAAGACATACCTTTTGTACAAGGTTTTGTGAGAATGAAACGGATTTGAAAATCATTCAAGAGATTATGGGGCATAGTGATATTACAACTACCATGAATATTTACAATGAAGCCACAAAGGAACGCAAGCAGGAATCCTTTGCAAGATTGGAAGGTAAAATAAAAATCTGTTAAGGGTTTTACGACAACTTTTACGACATTTTACGACAGAGATATAAAAACTTATAAGGAGTTACGTGGAATACAAATTGTTTTGAGCCTTGCATTAGTGGGG
>JBJFBU010000103.1:0-9766 GCA_051888595.1 Candidatus Gastranaerophilaceae bacterium
AAAATGTTTCTAAAAATGATTTTGAAGAATTTGTTCCAAGTGAAGAAGATAAAAATAAAACTGTTGAGCTTTATAATAACTCAATTAGTGATTATGAAAAGTATTTAGAATTCTCTGAAAATGCAAATGATAATGCAGAGGTTCAATCGAAAATTGAACAAATAAAGGCTGTTATTCAAAGTATTGAAACTGGTGTTGATACTAACTAATGACTAGTATTATTCTTACTTCCCCTGGGGAAATTGCTTTTTGTATAAAAGATTTTCCTATTTATTATTATGGAATATGTATTGCTACTGGAGCCATTTTAGGATTTGTCTTGTCATATTTTCTTGCTAAAAAAATATATAAAGATTTTGATTCGGATGTTTTATATGATGTTGTCACATTTTCTATAATTGGTGGATTTATATTTGCAAGATTATATTATTGTCTTTTAAACTACCAATATTATTTTATTCATCCAAATGAAATTTTATTTGTTCGACAAGGTGGATTATCGATTCAAGGGGGCATTTTAGGTGGTTTATTTGTCGGTGGTTGGTATGCAAAAATGGTAAAATTACCAGTTTTAAAAATTGCGGATATAATGTCTTTGGGGCTAATTTTAGCACAAGCTATAGGAAGATGGGGAAACTTTTTTAATTCTGAAGCTTATGGCTTGCCAACGTCAGGTATAATATCTGTATTCATTCCAGAAACAAAAAGGGTTTTAGGGTATGAAACATTTAAGTACTTTCATCCAACTTTTTTGTATGAATCTGTTTTGGATATTTTAATTTTATTAATTCTTTATTTTGTAATAAGCAAAATTAAGTATAGATTTGAAGGGCTAATTTTTGCTTCATATTTAATCTTATATTCTAGTGTAAGATTCTTTGTGGAAGGTCTAAGGCTTGACAGTATAGTAAATGTTGGTAATTTACATATTGCTCAAATTGTTTCTATATTCATTATAATTTTTGCTTCTATCTTTATAATCGTTAGAAAACAAAAAATTTAATTTATTTTCACCTATAATGAACGTATTAATATATTATATACTAGTGTTTTTCAAAAGATATTTCCCAGCCATCATTGCCATTGTTTTCCGCTGCGATTTGTTCAACTTCACTTTCTGTTTTATGTGGCATTTCGTCTTGAGATAATTTTTCTTCATCTTCAATTTTTGGAGGATTTATTGGTAATCTAAAACCAAATGTTGAGCCTTCACCAAGTTTAGATTGAACAAATACCTGTCCTTGGTGATGTTTTTCAACAGAAATTTTAACCAAATGTAGGCCTAAACCGGTTCCTTTTATTGTGTGTGTGGCATTTTCTACCCTGAAAAATCTATCAAAGACTTTATCAAGATATTCTGGAGCTATGCCAGTTCCCTGATCTTCAACACTAATTTCAACATATTCACCAACTCTTGCTCGTTCTGCACGAATTTTTATACGTTTTCCATCTGGAGAATATTTTATTGCGTTTGAAACAATATTTGTTAAAACCCTTCTAATACTGTCTTTATTAAAAGGTATTTCAGGCAAGTCAGGTTCTTTCATTACCGAAATTGTTAGATTATGTTCTGATGCCAAAATTTTCATTTCATCAACAACATCTTCAATTACAGGCATAATATCTTGAGTCGTTTTTTCCAAACGCACCTGTTGCGATTCGTATCTTGAAAAATCAAGTATATCATTAACCATTCTGTTCAAACGTATAATTTCTTGATTCATTACACCAATAAATTCTTTTTGTGTATTAAAATCGAAGTCATTTCCATAGTTATAAAGAGTATCGATATAGCTTCTTAAAACAGTAACAGGGGTTCTAAGCTCATGTGAAACATTTGAAATAAAGCCAGAACGAAGTTTATCCATTTCTATTTCTTTTGTAACGTCTATTAATACTATAATGTAGCCAACGTAATCTTTGTTCACTGAAAACATTGGTGACATAATAGCTTTTATAATTCGTTGATTTACTTCAATGTTGAAAGCTAAAGGCCTTTGTTCAATGATATCAAGAGGTGTATCTTTAAATTGTTCAATTCTGTCTTTAAAACACATTTCTCCATTTGAATCACAATATTGTTGAATTTTTGTTTTTAAAATTTCTTTAGGTGCTACATCTAGAAGCTTTTGAGCTTGTTCATTTATTAGTATTACGCTATCGTAATTGTTGCAAACTACAACACCGTTGGCAATACATGCAAGTATAGCTTCCAATTTATTTTTTTCCAAAGTTAATTGACCAATATTTTGTTCTTCATATTGATGAAGTTTTATAGACATTGCATTGAATGCATCAAAAAGTTTCTTGGCTTCTTTGTTCATTCCTTGAGATTCAACTTTGATACCAAAAGTACCGGAAGAAATTTGTTCAACACCGTCTTGCAACAGTTTCAATTCTTTTGTTGATAAAATTGTATGAGCCAACATAACAAGTACGATTAGCCCCCAAGTTAATGCAAATACCATTATCAAGGAAGTTGTAGTTGTATCTGTTATTTTAGAGATAATTGTTGCAGAAAGTCCTACCATGACAGAGCCAACATTTTTAGACATTGTACCTTCTTTTAAAATCATTGGCGAACTTACGGCTATTCTAACGGTTTCAGCTCTTTTTTCATAATCTTCTTTGCTAGAATATATAACTCTAGAGTTGTTATCCTTAAACTCTATAAAAGCAATGTCATCATTACTACCAAGTATTGATAGAGAATGAGAACGAAGAGTGTCATACTTGCTTAATTCGGGGATATCTTTTGTAATTTCAACTGATTCAATAGCTAACGTTTTTGATATTATTTGTCCAAAATTTTTGTAACCTTCATTCAAATTTGTTTGAATTTTGCTTACTGCAAAAAAAGTAAGACAAATCATTACGATTGTTGTAGATGCCAATCCTAAAACAATTAGACGATTTTGTGTTGTCTTAAAAAAGTTACTTATCCCATTCATACAAAAATTATAGCATGTAAACAATTCATGAGCAAATTGTTATCTTTACTTTGTAACCATGCTATTTTTTTGTTGACTTTTTAATTTTGATTCTTAAATAAGTGATATGATGATTGAGATGTTTAAAAATTTATTAAAATTAAATAGAAAAAAGCAGTCTATACCTTCTGTTGAAGATAGAATTTGCGATATGTTTGAAAATCTTACTGTAGATGAATTATCTATAAAAATTGGTGAAGATTTAGTTCCATTTGCAGAAGAACTTTGCGTTAGAATTTCAGAATTAAGAGAACGTTTGTATGAAAATTATGGCTATATAATTCCAGCTGTAAGAATTTTAGATAGTGCAGAATTGCAAGAAAATTCGTATTGTATCTTTTTAAGAGAAAATCCTGCATTTGTAGGCTATACTGTGGCTACAGTTGATTATGCTTGTGAAGAAATCGTAAATGAGCTTGAAGATATTTGTTTTAAGCATATAGATATTGTATTCTCAACTGAATTGACAGAACGATACATTGAACAAGCCGCTAAAAAAGTGAGTGGATTAGTATATTTTGTTACCCATTTTATTCCAGTTACAGGTATAAAAGATATACTTATAAACTTGATTAGGGAACGAAAATCAATAAAAGATATTAACTATGTTTTTAGTCAAATTTGTGAGCAATGTGCAAATGACACTGATACTTGTAAACTTAGAGATCCAAAAAAGGTTTTTGAAAAAGTTAAATCAAAAATATTTTAGTTTTCAGATGTTGTTGTATCATCCAAAACCGCAACAGGTTCATCATCATCTGCAATACCTTTGTCCACTTCAAGGATACGAGCAAGTGTTTTAGCATCACCTTTTAATTTAAAATATTCTGCAAATTTTGTTGTTGTTTTTATGTTAAAAGAACGCCCATTTTTGTCTTTTGTTCTTGAGATTAACCCCATATCCAAAAGTTCTTTAACATGTTCATAAGCGTTAGCACCTCGAAGTTCTTTTAAATATGATTGGCGAATAGGTTCTTTTAATGCAATAACTGTCAATGTTTTTAGTGCTGCAGGTTTTAAATCAACAGGACAAAGTTTTTCAACAATATCAATATGTTCCTGTTTTACTTGCAAAATATAACCATTTTCATCATCGATTTCTAAAGCACCTTCTCTTGCTGAATAGTCCATAATCAGCTCTAGCATTGCTTCTTCAATGTTATCAATTTCTTCTCCAAGTATTTCAGCGATTTCATTTGTTTGGAGTGCTTTACCTGTTGTAAAAAGCACAGCTTCAATTCTTGCTTTCAATCGTTCCATTATGCTTTCACCACATATAAATCTGAATAAAATTCATCTTGCTCTAAGTCACATTTACCTTCTGCTGTTAAAAATAATAAAGCAATAAAGGCTGTAACTTTGCTCATACCAATAGATACAAGCTCATGTAATTCAACTTTTTCCTCTTTATTAAAAATTTTTTCTAATTTAGTTTGAATTGCTTTTATTGAATTTTCAATAAATTCTTCGTGAGCCAAATTTACGATGTCTTCTGCTGACAAATTTGCATAAGAACGGACTCTTCTTTTGGCTCTTTCGTGTGCTTGTTTTATTGATTGCTTTTTCTCTAGCATTTCATAAAATTCTAATTGACGAATCAAATCTTTCAATGTCACAGTTCTATTTCTGTTTATTTTCACACTAGTTCGTCTTTGCAAAACTTCATTGAACGAAATAATATTATTTGTTGGTGGTTCATAATTATCAATTATTTCGTCATCAGTTAATTCATAATCATCTTGTTGCTCATCTTCAAAATCAAATATATCGTTACCTTCCAATACATTTGATTTTAATCTTAGTAAAACAGAAGCAAACAAGAATGTTTTACCAGTTGTTCTTAAGTTTTGAGCTTTCATTTCAAATAAATGTGCCAAATATTTATCCGTAACGTCAACAATGTCAATGTTCCAAGGGTCAATCTTGCCTGATTTTGCCATTTGAACAAGAATTTCAATACCTTCAGCTTGAAATGAATTCTTTTGTTGTTCTATATTTTCTAATACAAATGCTTCTGCCATATTTTTAATCTCTTAATTTTACTCCGGTTACTTTTGTAATACCCTTTTCTTTTTGTGTAACGCCAATAGTTCTATTAGCTGATTCTATCATAGGTTTTCGGTGACTAACTACTATAAATTGCGTATCTTTTGATTGTGATTGGATTAAATTTGCCAATTTTTCAACATTTATACCATCTAAGCTTTGGTCAACTTCATCAAAAGCGTAAAATGGTGCTGGTAAATATTTTTGAATTGCAAATACAAACGCAAGTGCTGTAATAGATTTTTCTCCACCTGACATACTTTCCAAACGTTGTAATTTTTTATCTCTAGGTTGAACATGCATTGATAAACCACCGTCAAAAGGCTCCTCTGGATTTTCTAATATTAAAGAACCTTCGCCTTCTGCCAAATTGTGGAAGGCTTCTTTGAAGTGAATATTCAAATTGTTAAATGTTTTCATGAAGGCTTCTTTTTTCAATTGTTCATAGCCTTGCATACGTTCTAAAATTTCTTTACGTTCTTTTGAAAGTGTTTCTATTTGTTCTTTCATCTCAAGTTGTCTTGCTGAAACTCTTTCGAAATCGCTTATAGCACGCATGTTTACATCGCCTAATTCATCCATCTTCTTTTGTAAACGTTGTATTTTTGCGTTTAATTCGTCAATTGAAATACTTGAAGGCTCAAGTTCATTAATTTTAACACCTGTTGCTTCAAGTTCTTGGCGTGCTGTTTCTAGTTGTGGCTCTAATTCACGTCTTCTTGCTTTAAATGATTCAATTTGTTCGCCTATTTTTTCAATATCAGATTCTTTTAAATGTTTAGCTTTTTCAAGTTCAAGTAATTCTGAGTTGATTTTATCTCGTTCATCAAGAAGTTCTTTCAACTTTTCAGTAATTTCTTCAATTTGTTCATTTAATTTTTCTAATTCTTCTTTTATTGTTTCAATACCAGATTTTGCATCTTTTTTATCCGCTTCGTATTTTTCGTTGTCTTTTTTTATTTGTGCAATTTCTGAATATCTAGAATTTATAACTGTTTCATTAAAATCAATTTGTTGTTTTGTTGCTGTAATATCGTTACAAGCTAGGAGTTTGCTTGCGTTTAAGTGTTTGATATTGTCTTCAACTTGAGAAGTCTTTTCTTTTAAATCTTTTAATGTATCGTTATCCATTAATTTTTCAATTTCGTCAATTTGAGCATTAATATCTAAAATTGCAGAATTTAAGTCTACATCTCTAGCTTCAAGCTTATCAAGTTTTGTATTAAATTTTTCAATGTTTGGTGTTTCAATTTTTATAAAGTTGCGATTTTCTTCAAGCTTTGAATCTGTTTCTTCGGCTTGAGCCATCAATTGTCTTAAATCAGCCTTTGCTTCGGTTAAAGCATTCATTGATTCTGAATAATCATGTCTAATTTTATTCAATTTGTCTTCAATCTCAACTTTGTTAGTTTGAGCTTTTTTGAAAGCGTGTTCAAGTTCTTGTTGTTTTAGTTTTAATTTTTCAAGTTCATCATCATCGTTTTGGCTAAATTTAGGACCTGATTTTCGAGCTTTACCACCTGTAATTGAGCCTGTTTTTTCGTAAATTTCACCGCTTAGGGTAACCATTCTATAGCGACCCATAAGCTTTCTTGCAACACCTTCATTTTCAACAACTAGTGTTTCTCCAACTGCGTAGAAAAATGCATCCAAGTATAAATCGTCAAAATCGATTAAGTTTATTGCAAAATCAATAACGCCATTTTCTTTAGGTAAATTTAAACTAGAAGGTGTTTTTCTAATTTTATTTAGTGGTATAAATGTTGCACGACCTGCACCACTTGATTTTAAAAGTTCAATTGCACTTGATGCAACATATTCGTTGTCTACTACGATATGTTCCATTCTTCCGCCAATGGCTGTTTCTAGTGCTAAAGCATATTCTTTGTCAACTTTACCAAGTTTTACCAATGGTGCGTGAACACCTTTTATATTTGATTTTACAACATAATCTACTGCATAATTAGAAATTTCTCTATGAGCTTCTTTTTGGGCTTCTAGTGTAGAAATTTTTCTGCAAAGTGCTGTGATTTGATAGTTTATATCTTCAGTTTCATTTTTATTCGTTGTCAAATCGTTCATTAATTTTGTTTGAACAATTTTTAAATCTTCAATTTCTTTTATTAAGTTTTCAACTTCAAGTTGAAGTTTGTCTTTGTTTGTATCGAAATTTTGTTTGAATTGGTTTAATTTTTCTAAATTCAGTTTTGCATTTTCGATTTTTTCTTTTAAATTTTTCAAATCATTTTCAAGAGGTAATTTTTGTTGTAAAAGTTTATTTGATTCATCTTGTAGCTGTTCTTTTTTGTTTCTTAAAGAATTTCTTTTTTCAATATATTGATCAGCTGTTTGGTTTAAACCAGTCATTTCGGCAATGATTTTATTCAATTCTTCTTGATTTTCATCAATTTCTTTATCAATAATTTTTATTTCATCATTTTTTAATTCAATTCTTAAATTGGCATCTTCGATACTTCTTTTCGTTGTTTCAATACCATTTTTCTTATTTTCTATAGATTTTAAACCGTTTGCAATTTGTGTATCAGCATAGTTAATAGCCTGTTGTTTTCTTTCAATAGAACCTTCAAGTTCAACGGCTTTTGCTTTTAATTCCAAACGTCTATCTTCACCTTTTTCTTTGACTTCTTTTGAAATTTCATCATATTTTTCTTTAATGATTTTTAATTTTTCAGAAGTATCAGTTAATTGAATTTCAGCATCTTTCTTTTTCTTACCAAAAGTAAGAATGTTTTCATGTGCGGCTTCTAAATTTCTTTTTATATCAAAAAATCTAACAGCGTTTATTTGATTTTCGTAACTAGATTTTTCATCACGTAATTTTTGATATTTTAATGCAACTTCTTTTTCTTCTTCAAGTTGTTGTAATCTACCTTCAACTTCTGTTAAAATAAACTGAGTTTTTTCAACACGTTGTTCAACAACATCTAGTTCTCCAGTTGCTTTCTCTATTCTTCTGTCAAAATCAGCAACACCGGCAATTTCATCTACGATTTTACGTCTATCCATTGTCGTACAGTTTGTAATACTCATTACATCAAGTTGCATGATTACGTTGTAGCTGTTTGGGGTGATGTTGTATTTTTCTAATAATGAATGAATTTCAGTTAGAGTAGTGATACTGTCATTTAAAAAATATGTGCTTAAATATGTACCATTAGATGCTTTTTTTAGTCTTCTCGCAATTGAAAAGTCTGCTTCATTTTCTAATCCGCTGAAGGTCACTTTTACCATAGCATCGTTTCTATTTGTGTAAGTAGAAATTAGGTGCGAAACTTTTTCTGCACGCAAATTACGAGTTGTTGCCAACCCTAAAGCAAACAGAATACTGTCTATGATATTGCTCTTGCCCGAACCGTTTGGTCCTGATATTGTAGTAAAACCTTCTAATAGCGGGATTTCAACTTTTCGTGCAAAAGACTTAAAATTATCAATTTCAAGTTTCTTTATGTACATATTCCTACCCAAGTATATACCTTTATCTATTAGACAATAATATTTTGAGCATGTCAAATGTTAAGATTTTTTCATTACATTTGCTAACACTTCTGAAAATGGAATAATTGGTTCTAATCTGTATCCACAGCCTTCTGATAAGGCTCCACCCATCATTACTAATTCTTCTTGTGGGTAGCGTCTACAAATTGGAGGGCGACTCCAGTGGATTGAACATTTGTTATCTTTTAGCATTTTACATGTGAATATTAAACCGGATTCGTCTTCTCCAACAACATCAAGGTAGGTATAAAATCTATGTAATAATTGTAATTTTTCGAATTGTTTTCTATCTCGAATCATGTTTTTTCCGTGTTTAACATAGATGTGTTGGCAACATCTTCCGCAACATTTACATGAACCTTTTCTGTAATATTTACGTCTTAAAATTTTTGTAAAGAAAAACTTTTTTAATATATAAAAATTATGTCTTATTTTAACTATTAGTGTCGTGCACATACAGTCAACCTTCTTCTAGCGTTAATTGATTCATTTGATTCTTCATCAGCCAGTAGAACAATTCGTTCATAATAAGGTGTAGCTTCATTATATTGTTTTTTATCAAATAAAATTCGTCCTTTTTCAATGCACATTTGAATTATTGGTTTTTCTGGCGACAAATATGTTTCTATTTTATTTATTAATTCTTGATAAATGTAATTTTCATCAGGTTTTAAAATTATGTAATTTTGGAATTCGCAAATTGCCTTTCTGTAGTCACAATTTGCAAATGCTTTTTTTGCAACTTCTAGGTGATTATCAATTAAAAATGGTTTTGTTTTTAAGAATGATTTTAGATAAATTAATCTATCAAATATTTTTCTATATTCTACTGTTTCACTTTTTACAAATGACAAATATTTGCTGTAATAGCAGTATGCATAGTCAAATTTTGATTGCATGTCAAAAGTTAGTGCTAAATTTGATAGATTTTTGGGATAATTAGGATTTAGATAATCAGCCTTTACCCAATAACGAATAGCTTCATCATAATTTCCATCGCTGTAATACAATGCACCTAAGTTATAGTATGCTTTTGAATATAGTGGATAGTGCTTTATTGATTTTTCATAGCAATTTAGTGCTGTAACTTTGTCATTATTGCTTTGATATTGAAAACCAAGTCGTAAAAAATTGTTAGCAAGATTTCTATTTTTATCCAATCTTCGTTGAATTTCTCCATATTTTTTACTTGATTTGTCTGTTGAATATTTTAT
>JBJFBU010000104.1:0-9723 GCA_051888595.1 Candidatus Gastranaerophilaceae bacterium
GATACGTTCATCATTGCTGTTATTGCTATTAGTGTTATTATTAACTTTCTTACCCTTTCCTTCATTTCCCCATTTATATTTATATTTTTAAATATTTATTAAAACTTTGTTTTCACCGATAATTTTTGCTCTGTAACTTTTCCTGTAATTTTGATTTCTTACCTCTATGTAATCTCCAACCATTCCTTCGCTCATCGCTGTCCCAGTTATCACTACCATTATTCCGTTATTTCTGAAATATGCCTGAACCTCTGAATTTCTTTCAACATCTGGCTTCATTTTTACAAACCTTTTGTCTATTATTTCGCCTTCTCTAAACCATTTTTTGCTTAATATTTGGTTTTTTGAAAGAATTTCTGGAGATAAAACGTAATCTATATTTGCTGAAACTTCCATTTTTCTTGGTCCAACATTTGTTGTTGTTAGTAAGGAATCTCTTTCAATTATTGTTCTCGCACAAAGTACATCTTTATATGCTTTTACCCTTACTGATACAATAAATTCTTTTGCAAGTTTACCGTTTGAATAGATATATACTTTTTTAATATCTCTTGGTACAAATTTGTCAAAATTTGATTTTACTACATATTTTAATGCTCCATCCGGAATATAAACTTTCGCAAATGGCATATTTGCAACAATTACCTCTAAATCTGCATCCGTATATTTTTTATATTGATTTATAATTTGTTTTCTAACTTCTTCTCTAATTTGGCTATCAGTAACTTCAACGGCAAATACTGAGTTTGCTGTTGAAATTAATAATATTAATGCTAGTAGAAGTAGTTTTTTCAATTTATTTTCCTTATGCTAAGTTGTTTGTCATTTGAAGAATTTCACTTGAACTTTTAATAATTTTTGAGTTAGATTCAAAGGCTCTTTCTGCTTTAATTAAACCGATAAGCTCATCTACAATTTGAACATTTGAACCTTCTAAGAAGTTTTGTTGTAAAAGTCCCATACCATTTTGTCCTGGAGTACCTTGAACAGCATTACCTGATGCTGATGTTTCTTGATACAAGTTGTGACCTATTGATAACAAACCTGATGGGTTTTGGAATCTTGCTAACTGGAATTGACCAACTTGGTTTGACTGTGTGCTGTTTGCTGTTCTTACTGAAACGTTACCGTCTTGAGATATTGTAATTTCAGTTGCATCTGCTGGAATTGTCATTGCCGGTTGAACTAACAAACCATCATTTGTACAAAGTTGACCCAACGCATCAAGTTGAAAACAACCATCTCTTGTGTAGGCTAAAGTACCATCTTCTTTCATTACTTGGAAGAAACCTTCACCTTCAATCATTACGTCCAAATTTCTATCTGTATTAACAGCAATACCTTTGGTAAAAATTCTTGTTGTTGCAGCTGTTTTTACACCTAAGCCAATTTCAATACCAACTGGTTGATATGTGCCTTGGTTCAACATTGCTCCAGGGTTTTTTGCAGCTTGGCTCAACAAGTCTTGAAATTCTAAACGAACTTTTTTAAAACCTGTTGTATTTACGTTTGCAACGTTGTTAGCAATTACATCTAAGTAATTTTGTTGTGCTATCATACCTGTTGCTGCTGTTGTTAATGATCTTAACATTGTTTTTTATTCCTTACCTTCTATTAAAGTCTTACTCTACCTACGTTTATTGCTTGTGAAAGCATTTGTCCGCTTGTTTTTACATGTTTTTGAAGTGATTCATAATTTCTTGTTGTGTTTATTGTATTAATCATTTCTTTTATTACGTTTGAATTTGACATTTCCAACATACCTTGTTGTACTGTAAATTTTTCTGCAAGTATCGGTGGGTTTGTATCATTATCTCTTGATATAAATTTTGAGCCACCTATGTTAAACAATCCTGTTTCTTTATCTCGAAAATCATAAAATGCAATTTGTTGTAAAAGAACTTTTTTATCTTTATCGTTTACTTCAATATTACCCTTTTCACTTACCGTAATCTTTTTAACATCGTCATAACCTAAATCTCTAAAATTTATTTGGATTGGTCTATCTTCAACATCTAAAATAAAATCTCCGTCCTTTGTTTTTAAGAATGATTGGTTATCGATTAAAAATTGACCATCCCTTGTATAGCTAATATCACCGTTTGCAGATCTTATTTTGAAAAATCCATCGCCTTCAATTGCCAAATCAAGAGGATTATCTGTTCTTTGTAGTGAACCTTGTGAAAAATCATAGTGAATTCTGTTTGTTTGAGAACCCATACTCAATGTACCAAGTGTTCTTGTACTGCCACAAAGTAATGTTCCCGAATTTTCCACAACTTTTGCATCATATATATTTTTAAAAGTTAAATCTGTTTTTTTATAACCTGTTGTGTTTACATTTGAAAGATTCATCGCAGTATTATCTAAAGATTCTGTCAATGCAATCATACCTTTTGTGGCTGTTTCAAAGCTTCTTACTAGCATTAATTAGCCCCCTTTGCATTTTCATAACTTTTCATAATACTTTTTACATAATTTTGTGTTTCTTTATAAGGAGGAACACCACCATATTTTTTTACAGCGTTTGGACCTGCATTATATGCTGCAAGTGCCAATTCTTTATTGTTATCAAATCTATCTAACAATCCTTTTAAATATTTTGTACCACCAGCAATATTTTGTTCTGCATCATAAGCATTTGTTACCCCTAAACCTTTTGCTGTTGATGGCATTAATTGCATCAAGCCCATTGCACCACATTTTGATGTTGCATTAACATTAAAACCTGATTCTTGCTTTACTACTGATTTTACAAAATCAGAATCTAAACCATATTTTGAAGAATATTCGTTAATCAAGTCGTTAATTTCTTCTTTTGGAACAGAAGAACCTTTTACTTGTTCAACTTTTTTATCAAGAATGTTTTGAAATTCTTTACTTGTTTTATTTTCTTGTTCTTCTGTATAATTTGAAGCTTGACGAGTTAATGATGCAAATTGCCTTTCAATCGCATCAATACGTTGTAACGTAACTTGTAAACTTGCTACCACTTACCTATTCTCCACCCGAAAGTTTTTACACTTTCATTTACCATTTCACACACCTAATGTACTATATTTATATGATATTTATCATCAATCTTTTGATGTATTTTTCATGTTTCATATAGACCATTGGATCAATATTGAAAAATAATTAGAAATTTCTTATAAAAATTCCTATAATTTCTAAAAAATTAAAACCTCTTTTTATGATAAAATCATTAAAAAAGGATTTTATAAAATGTCAGATTTAGAAAATAGATTACAATATTTAAGAGATACTATTAATAAAGCAAATTATCTTTATTATGTTGAAGATAATCCAAGTTTATCAGATTTTGAATATGATGAACTTTTTAGAGAATTAAAAAAGTTAGAATCAGAAAATCCTCTTTTTATAACTTCTGACAGTCCAACTCAACGTGTTGGCAACAAAGTACAGTCAACTTTTGAAGAGGTTAAGCATAAGTATAGATTATATAGTCTTGATAACACAAACAATTATGATGAGCTTCGCCAGTGGTACGAAAGGGTAAAAAAAGAATGCGGACAAGTTGACTTAGTCTGTGAACTTAAAATCGATGGTCTTGCAATTGCACTAACATACAAAAAAGGATTTTTTGTACAAGGTGTAACTCGTGGAAATGGTATTTTTGGAGAAAATATCACAGAAAATTTGAAAACTGTTAAAGCTATTCCATTAAAAATTTTTAAAGACTATGATTTAGAAGTTAGGGGCGAAATTTATATGCCTAAAACTTCTTTTGAAAAACTAAATGAAGAAAACTTAATTAAAGGTGAGAAAATATTTGCAAATCCTCGTAATGCCGCAAGTGGCTCAATAAGACAACTTGACCCAAATATCACCGCAAAAAGAGATTTGTCTATTTTTGTTTACACGCCTATTTTAGAAGGCGTTGAAAACGCACCTAAAACTCACTACGAAAGCTTAATGTTACTTAAAGATTTAGGGTTTAAAATTAATCCAAACATAAGAAAAGTCAGCGATGTTGAAGGTGCAATTGATTTCATCAAAGAATGGGAACAAAAACGTTTTGAACTTAATTATGCAACAGATGGAATAGTTATAAAAGTCGACAGCTTCGCTTATCAAAATGAATTAGGATTTACAGCTAGAGCACCAAAATGGGCTACAGCTTTCAAATTTCCACCAGAAGAAGTTAATACAAAACTTGAAGCTATTGAAACATCTAATGTTGGTAAAACAGGTGCAATCACTCCGGTTGCTGTCTTAAAACCTGTCCTTTTAGCTGGTTCTACTGTTTCTAGAGCAAGTTTACATAACTTTGATGAGATAAAAAGATTAGATGTAAGAGTTGGTGACACTGTTTTAATTAAAAAAGCGGCAGAAATTATACCTAAAGTCATCAAATATGTTGATTCGCCAGAACATGAAACTTTACCTATATACGAAGCACCTACGGAATGTCCTTCATGTGGTACTAAGCTTTTTGTACCTGAAGGTGAAGTAAATTTATATTGTCCAAATACTTTTGGTTGCCCTGCTCAAGCTAAATCCAAAATTGAATATTGGGTATCTAAAGAAGCTATGGACATTGATTTTATTGGTCCAAACGTTATTGAACAATTATATTCAAAAAATATGATTAAAAACCCTGCAGATTTATACAAACTTTCACAACAAGATTTTATGCAATTGGATTTGGTACAAGAAAAATCTGCTTTCAATATGTACAACTCTATACAACAAAGTAAAGAAAGACCTTTATCAAAATTTATTACTGCACTCTCTATAAGGCACGTTGGCAAAGAAACTGCTGATTTATTGGCAAACCATTTTCAATCATTAGAAGCTATAAAATCTGCTTCTGTTGAAGATATCTCAAAAATTGATGGAATTGGGGACAAAATTGCCCATAGTATTAAGGATTTCTTTAGTCAAAAGTATAATATCGAGATGTTGGAAAATCTCAACCATTTGGGGGTACAACCAACACATCAAGTGGTAGTACAATCTACTGTGTTGAATTCAAAAACATTTGTTTTGACAGGGACTTTAGCCTCTATGGGCAGAACTGAAGCAAGTGCGATTATCAAACAACTTGGCGGTAAGGTTACAACAAGCGTTACTAAAAAAACTGACTACGTTATTGTCGGAGAAAATGCTGGCTCTAAACTTACAAAAGCTCAAGAACTTGGTATCACTATCTTAACAGAAGATGAATTCAAAAAAATGGTTAATATGTAGTTTGCCACCTTCCTAAAGCCGAAGGTCGGCTTAGAAAGAAGGATTGAGAGAATGAACAAACATTTCAGAATAATTGATGTAAACGGATTTCGTGGATTATTACTATTTTTATTTATTTTGGTGTGTTTAGCTTCTGGATTTATTGTTTTCCCTGCTTTCGCTTCTATGTTTATATGGAATGCAGTAGCTCCAATGATTAATTTGCCTGCTATTAATTTCTTACAAGGTCTTTTGCTTTGGGCAATTATAGCTTTCGCTTTTTATACTTTCAGTAACCACAAAGTTGTTATTCTTATGCAATCTCGCCATAAATTGTCTAAAGACAACTAATTTTTATCATAACAAAATTTATATTAGCAAATCTTATATTGCAACTAGACTTTCTTTTTGTTAGAATGGCTCGAAAGAGAAAGGACGAAACAATGAAAAAATTAATTATTGCAACATTATCGGTTTGCGTTATGATTTTTGGTGCTGCTTTTGCTGGTGCTGTTAGTGATGGTATTATTGACATTAATCTTTCTGGAACAAAGGAAATTTCTCCTAATGCGTTCCAAATGTCTTTTACTGTTGAAACTGTAAACCAAGATTCTCAAGTAGCAATCAAAGAAAATAAAGAAAACTCTGAAAATTTATACAATGCTTTAAAAACAGCTATTAAAACAGAACGTGGAGATTATATCAAAACTTCTAATTATAGCGTAAGGCCAAATTATGAATATAGCTCAAAAGGTAAAAAATCATTGAAAGGCTACACTGTAACAAATACAGTTATCGTTTTTGTAAAAGATACAACTTCAGTAGCTAAATTTATTAATATTGCATCTACAAAAGGTATTACAGAAGTTGCAAACTTGACATTCAAAGCCACTGAATACGAAAACGAATGTAACGCACTTTTAGGTGAATTATCTAAAAAAGCTAACAAACGTGCAAATTCTACATTGAAACCTTTAAATATGCAAACTATTGCACTAAAATCAATGTCTACTAGCTGTTCTGATTCAACTGCAAGACCTTATGTAAATTATGCAATGAAATCAAATAGATTAATGGCTGAAGCTTCAGCTGATAAAGCTGTTGAAGAATCTGCTCCTATTGAAGTTGGTAAAACAATTCTCAATGCTAGTATCAACGCTTCATTTTATGTAGGTAAAATTAAATAGTTTACTGGTTAATTAAACTAAAAAAAGCACTTGCTGTTATTCAACAAGTGCTTTTTTTAACAATATTTTTATTACAAATGTTTTTCAACATTACCAATTATAGTTGATTTTGGCATTAAACCAACCATTCTTTCAACAGCTTTGCCGTCTTTAAAGATTAAAATACTTGGTAAACCGCTTATTGAATATTCTTTTGCTGTTTCCAAATTATCATCTGTATTAATTTTTACAACTTTTAATTTACCTTCAAATTCATTTGCAATATCATCTAAAACCGGACCTAATTTTCTGCAAGGACCACACCAAGTCGCCCAAAAATCAACAAGTACAAGAGATGATGATTGAAGAACTTCTTGTTCGAAATTAGAGTCGTTCACTTCTAGTGCATTAGACATTTTCAATCTCCTTTTAAAACTACTCTTTAATTGTAACATATAAATTATTTTTGTGCTATGATTTTATAGTAAAAAGAAAAAGATTTTAAATTTAGGTATATTAATGGCAAGAAAAAAAGTTATTGAAATTGTTTTAGATACTGAAACAACTGGTTTAGATTATACGAAAGAGAGAATGGTTGAATTTGCTGGTGTTAGATTGGAAAACGGCAAAGTTAAAGATGAATTTCAAACTTTAATTAATCCTCAACAACATATTCGCAAATCTTCAATTGCAATTCATGGTATTACACAAGAAATGGTTCAAGATGCACCAACTGAGGCAGAAGCTATGCCTAAAATTCTTGAATTTATTGGTGATTATCCAATTGTTGCACATAATTGTATCTTTGACTATTCATATTTGAATGAAGCTAGTCTAAGAACTACTGGTAAAAAGCTTGAAAATGAACATATTGATACACAAAATATGTTCAAAGAAGTTTATCCAGAAATGGATTCTCACGGACTTGATGCATTAACTAAAAAATTCAATGTTGAGTTAGTTAATCATCACAGGGCAATGGCAGATGCAATGAGTTTAGCTCTTGCATATCCAAAATTGAAAAAATTGTACTTACAAAAGTACGATTGGGAAACAAAACAACTTGAAAATATAGAGTATTTATTTGAAAGATTTTTGAGAATACAGCAAAGTGTATCTACTATGCAATCTGAATTACAAGATTTGAAATCAGTATTTAAACTTTATTTTGAACTTGGTGGAAAATCAGTTACTGCTCAAAACGGTGATATTCTTACATATCAATCAAAACAATCTTTCCACTATGATTTTGAAGATGTAAAAGACATTCTAGAAGAAGTTGGAGCACTAAATAAGGCTGTAAAATTAAATTGTGGATTTGTAGATAGACTTTGCAACGGATTAAGCCTTGAAGAATGCAAAAGAGAAGCTATAAAAGCTGCAAGAAAAGAGCTTTCAGAAAACCGTAATGTACAAATAATTAAAGCAGGAAAATAAGAATGACAAATATTATTACAAACTTTTTTAAAGAACCACCTATAAAACCTGAAATTCAAGATAAAGCAACAGTAGATAAAATGTATAAACACTGGGGCATTAGAATTTTTGCATCTTGCTACATTGCATACATTGTAGCCCACTTTTGTCGTAAAAATATAGCTGTAGCTTTACCTTTTATCGGTCAAGACTTAGGTTATACTAATACTCAATTGGGTATTTTAGGTTCTTCTTTATATATGACTTATGGTGTAGGTAAATTTATCAATGGTATCATTGCTGATAGAAGCAATGTAAGAACTTTTTTACCTACTGCAATGATAATATCTGCAATTGCAAATCTTTGTTTTGCTTATAGTGCAGTCTTTATAACTCCAGGACACGTTTCATTCTTTGGATTACCTTCTGCAACTGTACTTTTATGGGTACTTACTTTCTTTTGGGGTGCTAATGGTTGGTTCCAATCTATGATTTTTCCACCAATAGCAAAAGCCTTATCTTACTGGTTATCTAAATCTGAACGTGCAACTAAGTGGTCTATTTGGTCAACTTCTCACCAATTAGGTGTTTTCTCAACAGTAATGCTATCAGGTCTTTTGATTGGTCATTTTGGTTGGAAAACTTCTTTTGGTATTGAAGCTGTTTTGGTTACATTGACAGGTCTTTTCTTATTCTGGGCTTTAAGAGATAAGCCTCAATCGTTGGGATTGCCTGATATTGATGTATACAAAAACGAACCAATCGAAAAATCAGAAGAAACAAAAAAAGCAAAAATGTCTTATTTCGAAATGTTCAGAAAATATATTGTTTGCAACAAAATTCTTTGGTTATTATCAATTGCGTATGCATTTGTTTATGTAATTCGTTTTGGTACAGAAGATTGGTTTGTAAAATATTTAATGGAATATAAAGGCAATACACTTGCTGTTGCCACAGCAAAATTGAGTTCGCTTGCAGTTGTTGGATCTATAGGTGCAATTGCAGCTGGTTGGTTTTCTGACCGTTCAAAATCTGGTAGCAGAATTCCTATCAATATCGCATTTTTTATTGGTCTTGGTGTTTGTTTATTCTTATTCCATATCAACACTATAGATGCTTTAGACTATATTTTAGCTGCATTAATCGGTGCATTCACTGCAGGTCCACAATTATTACTTGGTGGTGTTTGTGCTTTAGAAGCTACATCTAAAGAAGTCGCATCTGCAGCTCTTGGATTTTCTGGTATGTTTGGGTACGTTGGAGCTGTACTTTCAGCTTCTGGCACTGGCTTTATGATTGACACTTTTGAAAAACACTTTAACAATGGATGGTTAGGTGCAGTTATTTTCTGGCTTTCTTCCGCTATTATCGGTATTGTAATGTGTTTAATCATCATGGCTTACAGTGCTTCACAAAAGAGAAAACTTCAAACTCAAGAAGTAGTAGCTTCTAGTGAAGAAAAAGAAACAATTATTCAATAAAAGAGGATCTATGAAAAAACTTTTTGTAATCTCAGGTTCATCAGGCGTTGGTAAAGGCACAATCATTAAAAGATTTCTTGAAAAAAACCCTGATTTTAAATTGTCTATTTCTTGTACAACTAGAGCAAAAAGAGCTGGCGAAAAACACGGTGTAAATTATTATTATTTAACTCGAGAAGAATTCAAAAATGCAGTAAATAGAGGTGAATTCTTGGAATGGGCTGAATTTTCTGGTAATTGTTATGGAACAAATCAAAAATTTGTACAAGATTGTCTGGATAATGATGAAAATTTACTTTTAGAAATTGATACTCAAGGTGCATTACAAGTAAAAGAAAAAATGCAAAATGCAGTATTAATCTTTATTTTACCACCTTCTATTGAAGAATTAGAAAGAAGATTAAGAGGTCGTGGTACAGAATCTGAAGAAGCAATTCAAAAAAGGTTAAACACTGTAAAATCTGAGA
>JBJFBU010000105.1:0-9719 GCA_051888595.1 Candidatus Gastranaerophilaceae bacterium
TGCCTTATTATTTATTTTACAAAATTTTATCTGCAAGACGTATTATTAGTCCAATCTAAAGTTTTACCATTTGGACATTCACCATTTGTAGCTTTTAAATAATCCATATTATCAAAATTTAAAATCCAAGCTTCACAAGCACCGTATTTAGTACAAAGGCTAACATCTGATGATGGATCTACACTAGGTTCTAAAGTTGAAGATGGATTATATGTAAACTGAAAAAGATCCCTTCCATGTACATATTTTCCTTTATTTGGACCATCAATATCGAAAATAACTTCCCCACAAGAAGTACTTGTACAAGTACTTACTTCAAATACGACACTTGCTCCATCTGCCAGTAATATTTTATATCTAGAATTTGCATCAAGCCACTTCCACTGTGCATCATTTAGTCCCTTTGATACAATAGTTGAAGCTGGCAAACAACCCTTATCAAGCTCTAAGCCACAATCTTTTTGTACCTTTAGAAAATCAGCAATTCTAGTTGCAAAACGAGTTGTTTTTTCAGCATCTGTGGTATCATTTATAACCCCCGTTCCTACAGGCCCATAAACAGCTACGGCTCTATCAATGGCTTCTGTTAAAATCGCATACTCTTTCTTAAATCTAGTTACTGACTCCTTGTCACCTACAGACGTATTTAGCGTTGGTATAGTCAACATTGCAATTATACCTATAATACCAATTACAATCAATGTTTCTGCTAATGTAAATGCTTTTTTTATTGACAAAACAAAAAATTTTTCCAAAAAATGCAATCTAAAAAATGAAGTTTTAGTAAGTGTTCTCAACATAATGTTCTCTCCAAATTCTCTATCTTCTTTCCACTAGTAATATACCACAGTAAATATATTTTTTATCAAAATAATTATTTTTTTTTTTTACAAACCTTTACACAATTTAATTTCTTATAAGTCCTAAACTTATTAATCCGCATAATTATAAAGGATTATTTATACCTCAAATGGATCTGTTTTTTTATAAAAATTAGTTTTTTTACGCAACTTATCGTTCTTTTTCTTTGTTTTATCTGAAACTTTTTTATATGCATTATCAATAGAGATTTTCACAAATGTTTTTTTATTTCTTCTATCACTAAATGTTAACCAAAAGCTTCTATTCAAGTTATCAACAGTAAAAGAAACTCTACCTGCAACTCTATCACCAGGTTTTATTTGTTTAAACATTAAGTTTGTATCCCCAAAAATTGAGGGATGAAAAATATTGTTGTAATCATTAACTAATGCCATGTCCATGCCAGAAAGTGTCATATCAGTAAGATTTGATATCGACAAAGTTAATGTAATTGTATTTGGTTCTCCAAAAGGGTCTTTTTCATGAACAATGTTAGATATATTAACTTTAAACCCTGGATAGAAAATTTCATGTTGTTTAAATGCAGTATCTTTGTAGACAGGAAGTTCCATCTTTGAATTAATTTTTACACGAATTTCATCTCCAGGAGCAATTAGAACATCTTTACCTTTTCTCCACAAAGACATACCCAAACCAACAGCACCACCTACCGCAGCACCACCCATTACTGTATATCCTTGTGATGCAATTGCAGCTTCAAGCCCAAATAAGTTTAATGCCATAATACCACCAACTACTCCACCTGCAGCGGTATAACCTACATCAGTTGCAACAATTTTGCCTGCTTCTATTACTGGATGCATTCTTGTAGACATTTTACCTTCAATTGGAATTTCCCTACCATCAGGAGTAACTAAATAATCAAAATCTAATGATATATACCCATTTCGTCCTAATCTCTTTGCTTCTGACTGTTCTTTTATAATTCCATGAGCAATCGTGCCTTTTGGTAAAAGAATACCGCTATCTCCTGAAACATCACTTACTACTTCTGCAAAAAATTCATCTCCTTCAATCGAAAAATTGCCGTCAATAACCTGAGATACTGTCATTTTAATAACATCTTTTTGATCAATAACTTCAACTTTTCCAGTAAACAGTTCACCTTGCTCTATAGCCTTTTGATCAAACTTCTCAGCATGACCTTGAAAAGTATCAGCAAAAGCAATCAGTCCATTTGAAAATAAATATGAAATTAGCAAAATATTTGCTATTATCTTTTTGTATTTACACATAATAATCATTATATACGTTTTATAAAAAAATTCCATTTGTAAACATTCATTTCATATACAATGCAAAATTTGATAATTTTTAGTACAATTAGAATATAGGAGTATTATAAAATAATTGTTTGCTTATATTACTCTTAGTGGTAATGTTAGCTAGATTATAGAAGGTATAAGGAGTAGTAATGGAACGATTTATTGGTATTATCGGCATGATTGTTTTATTAGCCATTGCTTTTGCATTGTCTAATAATAAAAAAGCGATAAACTACAAAACTGTTGGTGTTGGTTTAGCACTTCAAATTTTATTTGGTATTTTTATTTTCAAAATACCTGTAGGTCAAAAAATATTCTTATGGATTGGTGATTTAATTGTTAAACTTTTAGATTTTGCCAACGTTGGTGGTAAATTTGTATTTGGCCCATTACTTGACAATAATGAAATGAGCAAGGTTTTTGGTTGCTCAATTCCTTTCGCATTTCAATTAGTTTGTGCAACTGTTTTCATGATGATGATTGTTAATATACTTTACTATTACGGAATTATGCAAAGAATTGTAACTATCCTTGGTAAAGCTATGAATAAAATTATGAAGGTTAGCGGTGCAGAAGCTCTTTCTAACGTTGCAAGTGCTTTTGTTGGACAAGTTACTGCTCAAATTATGATTAAACCTTATTTGGCAAAATTAACTCGTTCTGAATTGTTAGCTTCAATGGCTGGTTCAATGGCTTGTACTTCAGGTGCAATGATGCCAGTTTATGCAATGATGGGTATTCCAATTGTTTATGTACTAGCTTCTGCTATTATGGCAATCCCTGGAGCTTTAGTTATGACAAAAATTGTTTACCCTGAAACAGCAACTCCAGAAACAATGGAAAACATTAAACTTAGTCGTAGAAAAACTCATGCCAATGTATTTGATGCAATTGCTTCAGGTGCATCTGAAGGTATGATGGTATCATTAAATGTTGTTGCAATGTTATTAGCTATTGTTGCATTAATCGCTATGATTGACTACATCTTAGCTACATTTGGTGGCTGTATTGCCAATGTATTCCATTTAACAGGTCCTATTTTGGGATTTGATTTCCCTCACTTATCTTTAAAAATGATTCTAGGTAAATTCTTTGCACTATTTGCACTTATTATGGGTACTCCTGTTCAAGATATCTTTAATGTAGGTGGTGTAATTGGCCTTAAAATTGTTTCAAATGAAGTTTATGGATACACAGACTTACTTGAAATTCAAAACATAATCACAAATAAAGCTTTTGTTATTACTTCATTTGCAATTTGTTCTTTTGGTAACTTTGGTTCAATTGCTACACAAATCGGTGCAATTGGGGGATTGGCTCCAAACCAAAGAAAGAATTTAGCAAGACTTGGTATGAGAGCTTTAATCTGTGGTACTTTCACTTGCTTTATGTCTGCATGTATTGCAGGTATTTTGATAGGTTAATTAAGCAAATACTTATATCATAAAAAAAGACTTACTTTAATAGTAAGTCTTTTTTAGTCATACTTCAAATTTTTATTCAAAAATTATGCATTAAATGCAGCTTCTGAACCAGAATTTGGATTGTTAAAACCTTCAAAAATTGTATTAATAAATGCAACTTGAGGTTGTTGTTCTTGCATTTTTAATTTTCTTTCATCTATTCCTCTAACGGCATCTACTGAACCAACAGCTCCAACATTACCAAAATTAAACATCTATATATCCTCCAATTGTGTTTTTTACATCTCTTACTCTTATATAAAGTATTTTTTTATGCAAAAATTGCAGGCATGGTTTAAAATGTGAAGTTTTGTAACATAAAATTTTAATAAAAAAATATGGAAACAATTATTATTAGTAAGTTTTACCGATTTTAACAACTAATTAAATAATTCATCTTCAGCAATTTTACAAATCAAATGTCCCAACATCATTTGAGCTTCTTGAATTATAGGTGTTTCTCTTGATGGAATTTTTATATAAATTTTCGTAATTTCATCCATCTTGCAAGGATTAAGACCTGACATACCTATAGTTATAAGTCCCATTTCATTAGCGATTTTTATTGATTCTATAACGTTTTTTGAATTTCCAGATGTTGATAGAGCAAAAAGGATATCTCCTTTTTTACCGATTGCCTCAATTTGTCTTGAGAATGCTTTATCATAACTGAAATCATTTGATAATGCAGTTATTAGTGCATTATTAGACGTCAACGAAATAGCATTAAATGCGTGTCTATCCTTATAAAATTTAGAAACAAACTCAGTTGCCAAATGATCACAGTCACTTGCAGAACCACCATTACCAACAAAAAGAATCTTATTTCCATTTTTAAGTGATTCCACGATTGTGTCACTTATTTTTTTTACCTGATGTAATATTTTTTCATCTTCTAATATTAGTTTTTTTGTTTCTATTGATGAATTAATATATTGTTTTATTTGATTTATCATTTTATATCTCTACAAGTTTATATTTTTTAATAACACAACCGCATTAGCTTCAATAGCTTTCATTTCTCCGACTGCGTCCATTTTTTCATTTGTTTTCGCCTTAACTGAAATCAAGTTTACATCAACCTTAAGTTGTTTCGCAAGTTCTTTTTGAATTGATGGAATATAAGGTTTCATTTTTGGTTGTTGTGCAATTATATTGCAGTCTAAATTGTTTAATTCATATCCTTTTTCTTTAATCAAAGTACATGCCTGTTGTAAAAGAATTACACTTGATATACCCTTATATTTTTCATCTGTATCTGGAAAATGAGTTCCGATATCACCAAGAGCTAAAGCACCAAACATAGCATCAATTATTGCATGGATTAGTACATCTGCATCTGAATGCCCAACTAAGCCTTTTTCGTAAGGTATTTTTATACCACCAATAATTAAATCTCTATCCACATCAAGTTTGTGAATATCATATCCAATACCAATTCTATACATTTGCACCTACTTTTACAAATTTTTCAATTGCTTTTACAAAACCATCATTATCAACTGTATCAGTAACATAGTCTGCAATAGCTTTTAATTCTTCTGAACTATTACCCATTGCCACTTTTACACCACCTGCAAGTAATAATTCTATGTCATTATTGTGATCGCCTATAGTTAAAGTTTCTTCTTTTTTAATTCCATAATACTCTTGCAGACATTTTAAACCATCACCTTTTGTAGCTTCTGGGTGACAAATTTCACAAAAATAATTTGTTGATTTTACAATATACAATTCAGGAAATTGTTTTTTTAACTCTTCAGCAATTCTTGTAACTCTATCTTTATCATTGTAGTCTATTAATAAAATTTTATTAACATTTTTAACTGTTAATGTATTAAATGGTGCAACCGTAAAAGGCACATTCAAATCGCCAGTATAACGATTTGTGCAATCATTTGCTTCTTCCACATACAAGTTATCATTTAAGTACAAATTAGTATCTATTTTATTATCTTTAGCCCATTTAAGAATTTTCAGTGCTAAATGTTCTGGAATATATCTTTCATAAATAATTTTTTCTTCTTCTGAATTATCACGAACCAAAGCTCCTTGATAAGAAACAATGGGATTTTTTAATCCTAAAATATCTGCAATTTTTTTTGCTGATTTATGCATTCTACCAGTTATAAGAATAACTTTTACACCGTTTTTTTCAAGATTTTTTATACAATCAATTACAGGTTGATTAAATCCAATGCCATGTTTATAAATTGTACCGTCAATATCGGTTGCAACCATTTTTATACTCATTTTACAAAATCCCTTTTTATTAATTAATTTTATATGCCCTTAATAATGCACATAAAGTTTTTGAATCATTAATTTCGCCATTCTTAATCATTTCAAAGACCTCATCTAAATTATATTCAAAAAGCTGTAAAATTTCACCTTCATCAGGATGTGGATTATTATAAACTAAATCTTTTGCATAATACAAATATAATTTTTCATCGCAAATACCTGGAGTTGTATTAATATAACCTAAAGAAATCCAAGTATTCGCATCATATCCAGTTTCTTCTTCCAATTCACGTTTACAAGCTTCATCTGGATTTTCACCATATTCAAGTTTTCCAGCCGGAAGTTCTAAAGAAGTATCAGCAAGAGGATATCTGTATTGCTTAACTAATAATATTTTTTTATCACTTGTTTCGGCTACAATTACAACCCCACCCGGATGTCTTATAACTTCTCTAAAGCTTTTATGCCCATCAGCTGTTTCAATATCATCATATTCAACATGAATAACTTTTCCGTCATAAGCAACTCTTGACGATAATGTTTTTTCTGTAAAATCCATATTCAATTCCCCTATAATGCCAATATAACTGATTTAATATTTTCATCAATTACATTATTTAATGCTAAATTTTTGTCATCATCTTCTAATGAATTCAAACTTTTTAATACTTCCAATACTTTTAATAGTAATGTTTGATTAGTAGAAGTTAATAATGGCTTCATCACTAAAGGTTCGTTCACTAGGTCTAATGCTGAATAAACCAGTGGACTATTCTCATTCAATTCTGGCACAACCAAATTTATCAAATCATCATCCAAGTTATCATTTAAAAGTTTTTTAATCTGATAAACTTCATCTTTAGTATTTTTGTCTTCATCAAATAAATATTCATCATTTTCAGTAAGCTGATTAAATTTATTCTGTGCTGTTAATAATACAGTAATATTTTTTGAATTTGGTTGCTCATTCATTAAGTATTCAAAAACTTCATACAACTGAAATGTAAAAATATCTCTAATAGCAACAATTTCTCCCAAACCGTTTAAAATATTAATAAGAGCAAGTAATGCATCTTCATAATAATTTGAATTTAGTAATGAAATAAAGCTTTCCAGATACCCAATTTCACAAGCTATATATTCTGCAACTGAAGATTTTTTCATTGCATCAAAAATTATATTTATAGCTGACTTTTCACCATATACAGATAAAAATTTTACTGCAGATAAAACTTTAAAATCGTCATCAGAATTTAGCAAATCCAATGCAATATTCACAGAATTTCTATCACCTAATGATGAGAGAGCAAAGGCAGAATTTAAAGCCAAAGCTTCGTTATCTTCAAAAGCATACTCTGTCAATTTATCAATAACACTCTCGTCATTAGCAAAAGCATAATATTTTGCAACATATGTTTTTTGCTCAATTGTGCCATTTAAAAATAATTTTTTTAATTCATTTTTTGTTTTTTCATCTGCAAATTTTGCAAAAACTCTTGCAATAAAATCCTCATACGAAGGTGAATAGAAGTTTAAAAACTTTAAAAGATTAGAATAATTATCACGATTGCAAGCATGCTCTAATCGTTTTGCAACATTTTGTTTTATAAAGTCAAAAATAAAATCATCTTTTTCAACCAGCTCGCTAAAAACCGAAACTTCAGCATTATCAATAATGTGATTAGCTGCCAGTTCGAAATCTGATTGATTTTTACTTGTAAGTTTTTTTACATAATCCATAACACTAATCAAGATACAATGCTGTAATTACTTTGTGACCTTCCTCAGCATATTCAATTGCATTATGTAAAGTTTTACTTGTATGTGATAAGAAACAGATTAATTGGTTACAATCATCTATAATTTCTCTATTACAAACTCTAGAAGCATCAGCAAGAGTCATCATCGCTCTATCTGGATGTTCAACAATATTTGGAACACCAATCAACTGATCTTGAACATCAGAAGGTTGTTGACCAATTGTTTGAGGTAAAATAACTTTTAATTTATCCGGATTAGCTTTCATAGCACCACGAATTGCAGCAGCATTTGTACCAGATGAACCACCTGAAGTAATAATTGTATTACCGCTACTAGCAAGAGCTGTTACCAAAGTTTCAATAATTTGTTGGTGAGTAATTGCTAAATTTCTGCTACCTATAACCGCAATTCTTTTAGAAGACTGTTGAATTGTAGCCAATTCCATTGCTAATTCATCAACTGCATTAGGCGAATCATCAGATACTGAGTCTAAATCGTCAATAGGAACCATTATAGAACCTTGAGATTCATTCTTATTACTGTCATTTAACATTTTAATTCTTTCAATATCTGTCATTTTCCCTACCTTTTGCAAAATAATATGTTATTAGTATAATTATAATATCATAAATCTTTTTTTTTGAATAGGGGACATGGAAAATATATTAGATAATCTTAACGAACAACAAGTTGAAGCCGTAAAAACAACACAAGGCCCACTTTTAATCTTAGCAGGTGCAGGTTCAGGAAAGACAAAAGTCTTAACATCTAGAATTGCATATCTTGTAAAAAATGGAGTAAAACCTCGTGATATTTTGGCTGTTACATTTACAAATAAAGCAGCTAAAGAAATGCGAGAAAGACTTGGAAATATTCTTGGTGAAGATACCGTAAAATATATGTGGGTTGGAACATTCCACAGTATTTGCGGTAGAATTCTTCGTCAAGACATTGAAAACTATGCATTCCAATCTGGCAAAAAACTTGACCATAATTTCACTATATATGACGATTCTGATTGCATGGCTGTTGTTAAAAATGCATTGAAAAAATTAAACCTTGATGATAAAGTTTATCAACCTAAATATGTAAGAACAGTTATTTCCAACGCAAAAAACAAAATGGAAGATGCTCATCGCTTTGCTACATTTGCTAGAGATTTTAAAGCACAAAAAATTGCCTCCGTTTTTGAAGAATATGAAAATACATTAAATAACAACAATGCTATAGACTTCGATGACATGCTTATGCTTGCAGTAAAACTATTTGAACAAAATTCTGAAGTCAGAGAAAAATATTTCTCAAGATTTGAACACATTCTTGTTGATGAATTTCAAGATACAAACATTGCACAATACAAACTTGTAAACATGCTATATACAAATTCTTCAGATAAAATTCCTGAAACTCGCTCACTTTGTGTTGTTGGTGATGTAGATCAATCAATTTATAGCTGGCGTGGTGCTGATTATAAAATTATTTTAGGCTTCCAAAAAGATTTTCTTAATTCAAAAGTCATAAAACTAGAACAAAACTATCGTTCCACTGAAAATATTCTAAAAGCAGCTAATGCTATTATTGAAAATAACGAAGAACGTGTAGACAAAGTTTTATTTTCAAATAAAGGTGATGGGGATAAAATTCAATATTACGAAGCTCAAGATGATTCTGATGAAGCTAATTATATTGCCCAAACAATAAAAGCATCTTGTGATGGAGATTACAACAAATACGCAATTCTTTATAGAACAAATGCACAATCTCGTGCTATTGAAGAAGCCTGCATGGCTAATTCTATTCCATACAAAGTTTATGGAGGTATGAAATTCTATGATAGACAAGAAATTAAAGATGCCATTGCATACTTAAAGTTAATATACAATCCTAACGATTCTCAAGGCTTCAAAAGAATTGTAAATGTACCAAAACGTGCAATTGGTGAAACTTCAATAAAAAATCTTCAAGACTTCGCAGATAAACATGACATTAGCCTAATGGAAGCCATTGAAATTATCGAAGAATCTGAATTAAATTCAAAAACTCAAACCAAATTAAAAGATTTTAAAGAGCTAATTGACAAGCTAAGAGAAGCTTCTTCGAGATA
>JBJFBU010000106.1:0-9599 GCA_051888595.1 Candidatus Gastranaerophilaceae bacterium
TTATAACGACTGTTCTCAAGAAATGTACTGCGGTCCTATGACCGTACCAGATGGGGAATATTTTATGATGGGTGATAATAGAGGAAACTCACGAGATAGTCGTTACTGGGGCTTTTTATCAAAAGAAAGATTAATTGGCAGAGCTGTTGTTCTAATTTGGCCACTTAACAGAATTAAAAAGTTTTAAATTTTAATCTTTGTTAAGAATTTGTCATGGACAAAAAAATACAGTATTCTAGTGTTATGAAAAGTGGAATGATTGTTATAGTTGATGATGAACAGATGGTAACATCTGCATTCAAGACTCTTTTAAAATTAGAAGGGTTTACAAATTGCGTAGCCTTCAACAATCCTGTTGAGGCAGTTGATTTTTTAAAAAATAATAAACCAGATATAATTATATCTGACTTTATAATGCCTGAAATGAATGGCTTAGAATTCTTGTCTGAAGCAAAAAAATTATATCCTGATGTAAGTAAAATTTTACTTACAGGCTATGCTGATAAAGAAAATGCTATCAAGGCAATTAATGAAATTGGATTGTACAAATATATTGAAAAACCCTGGGATAACGATGATTTAATCATTACAGTCCAAAATGGTATTGAAAGAAGTAATTTAATTGATAAATTACACGAAAAAATTTCAGAATTAGAAGTTGCAAAAAAAGAATTAGAAAAATATTCACATAATTTAGAAGAACTTGTGGCTGAAAAAACAGCTGATTTGGTACAAGCTCATTCTAAACTGAAAAGTATTATTACAAATTGTGCTGACGGTATTATTATCTCTGATAAAAAGGGTCATATTGAACAAGCAAACCCGGCAACTGAAAATCTTTCAGGCTTGTCAGAAAGTAATTTATTAAATACAAATTTATCAGAACTTGTATTTGGCAAAAACCTTGTAGAAGTTTTTAATGACTGCATTGAGGATGGTGAAACTGTTCTTAGAGATTGCTATTTAATAAATAGATTGAGCGAAAAACAAATACCTGTTGAAATTAGTTTTGCGATGATTGCTACAGAAGAAATAGAAAACAATACACCAAATCAAAAATTTGTTGGTGTAATCAGAGATGTAAGCGTTCAAAAAGAAACTGACAGATTAAGAGATGATTTCATTGCAACATTAACTCACGATATGAGAACTCCTTTAACTGCTGCCATTCAAACACTAAACTTCTTTTTAGATGGAACAGTTGGCAACTTGAATGAGCGACAACACATGTTGTTGTCAACAATGAAACTTAATAATGAAGGACTTTTAGGACTAGTTAATAGTTTATTGACAGTTTATAAATTTGATGCAGGAAAAGTTGAACTAGTAAAAAGTAACTTCAATGCAAAAGAATTAGTAATGCAACGTTACGAAGAATTGAAACCGTTAGCAGATAAGAAAAATTTAGATTTCAAGGTAACTTTTGAGCCAGATGATGACTTGATAATAACAGCAGACAGACAAGAAATTGGCAGAGTAATCGCAAATCTTTGTGGAAATGCTGTAAATTACACAAATGTTGGTGGAAAAATAGAAATTATAGTAAAAGAACAAGCTGGAGATTTCTTATTTTCAGTAACAGACACTGGAAATGGTATTCCAAAAGAAGACATTCCACATTTATTTAAACGCTTTTCTCAAGGAACAAGCAAAAAACGTTCAACTGGAACAGGTTTGGGATTATATTTATCAAGACAAATTGTGGAAGCTCATGGCGGAAAAATTTGGTTAGAGAGCAAAATTAATCAAGGTAGTGAATTTTCATTCATTTTAACTGATGTTGTAGCAAAACCTAATAAAGAAAGGCTAACAGTATAATGTCTAACGTAAAAGTGCTTATTGTAGAAGACCACTTAATGGTAAGAATGGGCTTATCGCTAGTTTTAGAAAAAATTGGAGATATTGATTTAATTGGAGAGGCTGAAGACGGCTTAACAGGTGTTGAAAAAACAAGAGCACTATTGCCAGACGTAGTTTTAATGGATATTGGATTGCCAACAATTGACGGAATTGAAGCAACAAAAAGAATAAAAGAAACAAATCCTGAAATAAAAGTATTAATGTTCACATCAAGAGATAGTGAAGATGACGTTTTGTCTGCATTTGAAGCGGGTGCAAACGGGTACATTATGAAAGGTGCAAACGCAGAGCAAACAGAACGTGCAATAAAATCTGTATCAGAAGGTACAGGTTGGCTAGACCCACAAATTGCAAGAATCGTTTTATCAAATATACAAAGAACAAACAAAAAAAATAACTGCTTACCTACTGGTGAAATAAATTATAAGGATGGTAAAAATATTTATGGGCTTACAGAAAGAGAAATGGAAATTCTTTCTTTTATGGTTGAAGGCTTATCAAATCCTCAAATTGCAGAAAGATGCGTTATTACCAAATCTACTGCAAAAGCTCATGTTCACAGTATTTTACAAAAATTATGCGTAACAAAAAGAACTAAAGCCGTTAGAATAGCAATGACTCAAGGACTTGTATAAAATGTTTCACAAAAAACTTTTGATAATAATTGCACTTCAAATCCTTAGTGTTTCTAGTTGTTATGCCGTAAATAATAACGAATGGGATTACAAAAGTAAATTTTATCAGGACCAAGCAAAAGAACGATATCAGAAACGCTTAATGCCTGAATCTGGCTATATGACAGTAGAAGAGTATGAAAAAAAATCTGTGGCAAAAGATAAATCTCAAGGTGATGGTAATTATGTCAAAAAAGTTGTACCGGAAAGTGGCTTCAAATATGTTCCTCAGCCAAATTACAAACTAGTAAGGTATAATAATCCCCCAGGAACACCCGAATTAAGGCTACACAGAAAATTATTTTTTAATAGACAAGAACAAGCAACTCCACTGATTGCACCTGATGTTAGCATGATGATTTTGCCAATTGTGACCTATTATGCAAAAACAAAATCAACAGATTGCGATGTTTATGTTGTGCCACTACGTCAAGGTTTACCAGATGTTGAAAGAGTTATAAAAGCTAATATTGCGGGAAAAGATCCAACACCAATATTTTCAACAGACAGAACTTTAATAGAGTATGGGACATTCAAAACAATTACACCTATTGACTTTTCAGTTGATATGACAAAAGTTTTAGCCAAAGAAAAAATAGGTAATGAAAGTGACGGTATTTGGCAAACAGATTTGTTGGTGTACGATTTCAACACAAAAAAAACAACACGTTTAAGAGAAGTGCGAGAGGCAATAAGATATTATTGGCTTACAACAAAAAATCTTGATGTTAGAGAAATTCGTTGGGATATTTATCCACTAGGCTTTGATGTCAATAATCAAAACAGAGTTATGGTAGCTGCTTTTGCTTATGCTGGCACACCGCCAAGATGTCTTGGTACTTGGAGTATCGATTTAGAAGGTCATCAAGTAAGAATGGAAGCTTTGGATTGCAATTCTGTAAGCGTAAGTATAAATGGTCTAAAGCTTGTAGAAGACGGAGTTGTTGATCCTAAAAGTGTTGAAGCTGAAGCAAAATTAGCAAAAAAATATGAAGATAAAGAAAAAAAAGAAGCAAAAAAAGCAGAAAAAAAAGCTAAGCAAGAAATAAAAAAAGAATATAAGGCTGAAGTTAAAGAAATAAAAACAAAATACAAACAGCTTAAAAATGGTGATACTTCTAACGAAACAAAAATTTATAAAATTCATAAACATATTCCATTTTATAAAGTAAAAGGTGGAAAACCAACGGGTTTGGATGGACTATAAACCAGTATTTATCATGTTTTTGTAAAATATTGTTAAATAATTAAAAAAAAGCTTTAAATAATACTAAAAATGTGGAAAACTATTAGTATAGACTATTGTTGCAAATAATGCCAAAAGCAGGCCCTCATGGATGTAGGGCAAGTAACGAAAGGAAATCTTTTTTATACAGCAATAGAGAAAAAAGTACTATTTGTGAGAACAAGCCAAGTTAATGGTTATTGAATTATGCCAATTTCAATAAACTACAACCGTTCAAGTGAGGTTTGTCGAAATCATTTAGAAAAAGCCATAAATGTACAAAACAATTCACTTGAAAGACTTATTACAGGATGCAGAATCAATGCCTCTAGGGACGATGCTGCAGGGCTTTCTATTGCAACAAATTTAGATATAAAAATAAGAAGTATTACACAAGCACAACAAAACACCCAACTTGGAATTTCCTACGTTGAATTGGCAAGTGAAGCAATAAAAATTATGCAAGCAAATGTACAAAGATTGAGAGATTTGGCAGAACAAGCAACAAATGAAATTCTTGCAATCACAACAAGAGATAGTATTCAACTAGAAGCTGACGAAATAATTGAATCAATCAACAAAACAAAGGATTCAACAGACTTTAATGGCATAAAAGTCTTTGAAACAATTCCTACCCCAACAAATATAAATCTTCAAATTGGCACAAATAGTGATTCAACATCGATACTAAACATTGAAAGCGGCTTTGAATTTGAAAGCACAGACATTGATTTTAGCACATCAGAACTGTCAAAAAAGAGTCTTGATACAATAGATTCAATGAGTCAAACTCTTATAAGAAAAGATGCAGATTTTGGAACTTACACGAGCAACTTGAACACAGCTTTAGAATCACTTGTAAGTCAGGCTACATCTCTGATTGAAACAAAATCCCTTATTCTTGATGCGGACATGGCAAAAGAATCTGCAAACTACGTTAAATCAAATATTTTAACGTCTTTTGGCACTCAATTGCTTAATCTTTCTAACACATCAACAGATGAAACTTTTAAATTGATAAGTGCTGGTAAAACTTCAGGTTCTACAATATCTGCACCAAAAGATTTGGAAACATCAACTGCAGTAGATAAATCTTCTGCAAACGGAACCAGCATTGGCACATCAGCAAATTCATCAGTACAAGCAATTTCTACACCATCAACAACTTCATCTAATAAAATATCAACTCCAAAATCAGTTGAAGCTGCATCTGTAGCTAAAAAATCATCTTTAGTAGACTCAGATACAACTGCTTTTGCTAAAAGTACCAACTCTTTATCTACAAAACCTTCAACTAACTTGTCTTTGTCGTAACGAGATAACTTTTTAATACGACATTCTTCTTTCATTGCTTCAGATTTTGTCTTAAATTTTTCTAAATAAGCAATTTTTACTGGCTTATTTGCACGAGTATATTTTGCTCCTAAGCCACTAGTATGCTTAATATATCTCTTTTTTATATCATCAGTATAACCACAATAATATGTGTTTCTTTCGGTCAAAAGCATATATGTATAATAAACTTTATCAATCATAAAATTTATGTTATATTAAACTTATGATAAAAAACTCATTAAAATATACGAAAAATTATTATAAACTTTCAGAAAAAATCAAAATAGCATTAAAATACCTAGAAAATAATGATTTAAAGGAAAAAGAGAACGGTCGTTATGATATTTTAGGTGATGATGTCTATATAAATATTCAAGATTATACTTCAAAGCTGCTAACTCAAGGAAAATGGGAAGCACATAAGAAATATATAGACATTCAATTCATAATCAAAGGATCAGAGCTTATTGGTACTGGAGAAATTGACAATTTTGAAATAACAGAAGCTTATGATGAAGCAAATGATGTTGAATTTTTAAATAACAAAAAAGAAAATCAATTTATACAAATGCAAGAAAATGATTTTATAATTTTGTACCCACACGATGTTCACATGCCACAAATAGCAAATAATCAACCTTCTTATGTAAAAAAAGCGGTTTTAAAAATTTCTGTATAAAAGCAAATAAAAAGGCCCCAAATGAGCTAAAATCGGTACACAAGAATTTTTAAGCAGCTCACTTGAAGCCTTTACTCGCATGACTATGAATGCGATTAAAACTTCTAAAATTTGTATTAAATTTTAGGTTTATCCAATGAAAATTAGCCGATTATACGGCTAAACGTAACATGGATAAAGGAGTGGGTAGGAAATGAAGTAAAGAATAGTTTATATTACTTATATACCCTGCCACACTATTTTTATAACATGATTTTTTACAGATGTTTACATTAGTTAAAATTATTCGATAATTTTACCTTCAAACAAATCTTTAACCATTTGAGCTTGATCAGACAAAACAATATCTCTGACCTTTTCTGTTTCGACGTCAACCTCAACTAATTCAACCATATCTGGATTATCAGTAGGTTTTTCTATATCACGTTTTTCAATAACTTTTTCGACTTTAGTTTCTTTTGGTTGAGTTTTCGCTATATCTTGCGGAATTTCTTGTTTTACAGTCTGATTAACATTTTGAACAATATCTTTTTTTATATTTTGCTCAACTGTTTTAGGTTGAATTTTTGGTGTATTATTCATTGCATTTTTTTTTATAATTTCGCTATCAGAAGGCTGAGGTAATCTTATAACAACATTTGAATTTTTTTGTCCAAACAGAATATCAACTGCATCAATTACGGCTTGTTTTTTGTTTGAATCGTTCCATTGCTTAACAAAATTTTCTTGTTTTAAAGTTATAACAACGCTTTCTGGTGAAATTTCAACAGGGTGAGCAAGTTGTTGTAATAACGCTTGTGTTGGTTTACTTGTAATATTTGCAAGCAACTCATGCCACATAGTTGTTAAATCGGCTTTTGCATAAGCTAATTTTTCAGTATCTACGGAAGTTTCAACTGATTGAGGTTGCTCATTTTGTTCTTTTTGTGGAGTTTCTACTGATTCTTTTTTAATTTGCACATCTTCTTTCACACGCTCATGTGTATAATTTGCATTTAAAGCATTTTGAGATACTACTTGAGGAGAAGCAGGACGCATTGATGGCTTTTGAACAGGATGAGGCGGTGTTTTATAGTTGGAAGTAGTTTGATGTGCCGGTATTTCACCACCTTCAAGCCTACTTATTCTTTCCTGTAAATCTATTAATTTTGAATTTTCAGATAAATTTGCCAAATCAATCAATGCAACTTCCAACCAAAGATGTTGATTTGTAGTTGTTTTTAATTCTTGAATATAATGAGATGTTCTATCTATTAAAAATACAATTTGTTGAGTTTCAAGACTTTCAACTTGTTTTTTTAAGTATTCTGCTTGAAATTCAGTTGTTTGAGTCAAATCTAAAATCAAATCAGACTTGCAATTTTTAACTATTAATAAATTTTTGAAATAGTTTAATAAATTAAGCAATATTTGAGAAGGTTCATTGCCTGAGTTGTATATTTCTTCTAATATTTCTATCGCATCATTTGGTTTTGAAGCAATAATACATTCCGATATTTTTTTTAAGACATCAAAAGATAATCTTCCCAATAGCGAATTTATATCATCAGTAGTAATTGCTTTTTGAACATCCAAAACACTTAATTGGTCTAACAACGCTAAACTATCTCTCATTCCACCTGCAGAATTTTTAGCAATTGTCAAAATTGCATCATCTTCAATATTAATGTTTTCAAGCTCTGCAACATGTTTTAAATGTTTCACAATATCAGCTGTTGTAATACGTTTAAAATCAAATCTTTGACATCTGCTTTTAATAGTATCTAAAACTTTATGAACTTCTGTAGTTGCAAGAATAAAAACAACATTTTCAGGTGGTTCTTCCAATGTTTTTAACAATGCATTAAAAGCTTGAACAGTCAGCATGTGAACTTCGTCTATAATATAAATTTTATACTTTCCATTTACCGGAGCATACTGAATTTTTTCTAATATATTTTGAGCATCGTTTACAGAACGATTACTTGCAGCATCAATTTCAACAACATCAATCGGTGTTGAATTTGCAATATCTACGCAACTCACACATTTTCCACAAGGCTTTACAGTCGGACCTTCAACACAGTTTAAAGACTTTGCTAAAATTCTTGCTGTTGAAGTTTTACCAGTACCTCTTGGACCTGTAAAAAGATATGCATGAGCAATCTTATTTAGTGAAATTGCATTTGCTAAAGCTTTTTTAACATGCTCTTGACCTACAACTTCTTCTAATGTCTGTGGTCTATATTTTCTATATAAAGGAATATATTTTTCATTCATGGTATTATTATATCTTAAGAATGAGGATTTTAGAATAAATATGAATTTAATTAAACCAAAAAACTTAGAAAAAAATGACACAATTTGCATTATCGCTCCAGCTGGTGGAGTAGACAACGACGAGAACATTAATAGGGCGATAAAGTATTTTGAATCACAAGATTATAAGATAAAACTTGGTAAAAATCTTCTAAAAAGAAACAACTACCTTGCAGGTACCGACAATGAACGACTAGAAGACTTACATAATGCATTCTTAGATAATTCAGTAAATGCAATTATCTGTTTGAGAGGTGGTTACGGGGCAATTAGACTTATTAATAAAATCGATTATAATTTGGTAAAAAATAATCCTAAAATTTTTGCTGGATATTCTGATATAACAGCTCTTAGCCTAATGTTTCTAAAAAAATCTAATCTAATAACATACTCTGCCCCAATGATTCAAAGCGACTTTGGACAAAATGAACCTAATAAGTTTACTCTCGACTCATTTTTTAATACAGTAACAAACAACAATCAAAAAGAATACCTCGCTCCAAAAGTGTACAACAGTGGAAATTGTGAAGGTATTTTGTTTGGAGGAAATCTTGCAACAACAGTTTCTTTGTGCGGTTTAGACTTTATTCCAGATAAAAAATTTATATTTTTTGCTGAAGATTTAAACGAATCAACTTACAAAATTGATAAAATGCTTACTCAACTATTTAATATAGAAAAATTCAAAAAAAACATTTCAGGACTTGTTTTAGGCGAATTTTTATACACAGACAATGAATGCTGGTTAAATGATTTATTTACAGACATATCAAACTCTTTAAACATACCAACAATTAGCGGATTAAAAATATCACATGCAACAGAAAAGCTGACCCTTCCAATTGGAATAAAATCAGCTATTTCTGGTAATATTTTAAAGTTTTAAATATAAATTATTTCATGCCTAACATCTTTTTGTACCAACCGAACGACTCAATTTCGATACCATTAAACGTTGTTTTCATGCATTGATTTTTCAAGTATTCTTCAAATTCATCTTTTTTTGCAACTTTAACTTGTTCTTCAATTGCTCTAACTTTTGTCATAACAACTAACTCCTTATTTTAAAAAACACTACACATATACAAAGTAGGTAAAAAAATATATTGCTAGTTTTGTACAGAAATATTAAATTTTCTTAACACATTGTTATCCACAAAAATCTTTTCACTGCACCAGCGATAATTATAGAAATAACACTAAACATAAAATCATACAATATTTTTGTACCGCTTTGTGCTAAAATCCAACCCAACATTATTGTATTTGTAGTATGACTGATTAAACCAATTAACATTGTATAAAGAATACCTAATATATGAATTGTCAAAACCGCAACTAGAGCTGCTTGTAGGATATTTTTAAAGCAAAATCCGTTTTTTAAAATTGAAGATGCAAAAAATACCGCTGGAATATACGCTAAAATATAGCCAAAATTAAAGTCTAACAAATATTTTGGTCCACCACCAAGTGCAAATACTGGATAGACAAACAATCCAATCAATATGTAAATTACAACAGAAATTAT
>JBJFBU010000107.1:0-9567 GCA_051888595.1 Candidatus Gastranaerophilaceae bacterium
GAAATTAATGTAAACTTCCATGAAGATTATCATGAAGAAAAATTGAAAGGAGCTCCTGCTACATTCAAAATTAAAATTCATGAAATTAAACAAAGAGTTAGACCTGAATTGAATGAAGAATTTGCTAAAAAAGTAGGTTTTGATTCAGTTGAAGCACTTCAAAATGATATAAGAGAATTCTTACAAAAAGATAAAGAAAGTCGTGACAAACATTCTGCTGAGTTAGCAGTGTTTGACAAGATTGTAGATGCTGTTGATATTGATGTTCCTGATACTATGATTCAAAGAGAACAAAATATGTTGTTAGATGAATACAAACAACGTTTGGCTCAACAAGGCTTCACTTATGAACAAGCTATTGCAACTCATGGTGAAGAATCTGTTCTTGCTTCTACAAAAGAAGATGCAGTAAAAAGAATTAAAAATACTTTGGTTATAGACAAAATTGCTAAATTAGAAAATATTTCTATGGATGCTGATGATATGCAAGCTAAAGTTGCAGAAATGCAAAATGCTTACGGCTTAGATAAAACTGAAGTTATGAAACAGTTAGCAATGAATCCTACAATGCTAAGTGCTGTTTCTCAACAAATTATCAGTGAAAAAATTACTAAATTCTTGCTAGATAACAATACATTAAATTATGTTGAAACTAAAAAGTAGTAAGTAATTAGATAACAAAAATAAAATAATTTATAATATTATAGAAAGGAAAATTTAAAAATGAGTTTTGTACCTGTAGTAATTGAACAATCAAGCAGAGGTGAACGTTCATTTGATATCTTCTCAAGATTGTTGAGAGAAAGAATTATCTTTTTGGGGACTCAAGTGGATGATATGGTAGCAAACTTAATTGTTGCTCAATTGTTATTGTTAGATAGTGAAAATCCAGAAAAAGATATTATGTTATATATCAACAGCCCTGGTGGTTCTGTTACTGCTGGTTTTGCGATTTATGATACAATGCAACACATTAGAGCAGATGTTTCTACAATTTGTTTAGGTCAAGCTGCTTCTATGGGTGCATTCTTACTATCTTCTGGTACAAAAGGTAAACGTATGGCTTTACCTCACTCAAGAGTTTTAATTCACCAACCTTTAGGTGGAGCTCAAGGTCAAGCTACTGATATTGAAATTCAAGCTGCTGAAATTATTAGAATTAAAAAATCATTGAATGAAATTTTGGCATCAAATACTGGTCAATCAATCAAGAAAATTGAAAAGGATACTGACCGTGATTATATTATGACTCCAGCTGAAGCTTTGGAATATGGTATGATTGATAAAGTTATCTCAAGAGATGCTCTTAAGTAGGAGAATATAATGGCAAAGCACGATGATAGCAGACTAAAATGTTCATTTTGTGGTAAAACTCAAGACCAAGTAAAAAAGTTAATTGCAGGTCCTGAAGTTTATATCTGTGATGAATGTGTAGAACTTTGTAATGAAATTTTAGACGAAGAATTCTTTGAAAATAAAGAAAAAGAAGGTTCTTCAAAAGAAAAAGGTGAAAAATCTTCAGAAAAAGCAATTCCTAAACCACATGAAATAAAAGCTTATTTGGATGAGCACATTGTGGGTCAAGATGATGCTAAAAAAGTGCTTGCTGTTGCTGTATACAATCATTATAAACGTTTACGTCACAACAAAAATGAAGATAAAGACAAAAATTCTGTTGAAATTCAAAAGTCTAATATTTTGTTAGTTGGTCCAACTGGTAGTGGTAAAACTTTATTGGCTCAAACTTTGGCAAAATTGTTGGATGTTCCATTTGCGGTTGCAGATGCTACAACTTTAACGGAAGCAGGTTATGTTGGTGATGATGTAGAAAACATCTTGTTAAGATTATATCAAAATGCTGAGTTTGATGCACAAAAAGCAGAAACAGGTATTATTTATATTGATGAAATTGATAAAATCGCAAGAAAATCTGAAAATACATCAATCACTCGTGATGTTTCAGGTGAAGGTGTTCAACAAGCGTTGTTAAAAATGATAGAGGGTACAGTTGCAAATGTTCCACCTCAAGGTGGTAGAAAACATCCTCATCAAGAGTTTATTCAAATAGATACAAGTAACATTTTATTTATTGTTGGTGGTGCATTTGTTGGTTTAGATAAAATTATCGAAAGACGTGCAGATGATGGAACTTCTTTAGGCTTTGGTTCTAAACCTGCTTTAACAAAAGCAGAAAAAGAACTTGAAGAAGCAAAAATGCTTAAAAAGTTACAACCAGAAGATTTGTTAAAATTCGGTTTAATTCCTGAATTTATTGGTCGTATTCCTGTCTTTGCTGTTCTTGATCAATTAGATGAAAAAACTTTAAAAATGATATTAACAGAACCTAAAAATGCTATTATTAAACAGTATAAATGTTTATTAGGTATGGATGGTGTTGATTTAGAGTTTGAACCTGAAGCTATTGAAGAAATTGCAAAAGAAGCAATTAAGCGTAAAACAGGTGCAAGAGCTTTGCGTTCTATAGTTGAGGAGCTTATGTTGGATGTTATGTATGATGTACCAACAAAAGACGATATCAAAACTTTCACAATCACAAAAGATATGGTTTTGAACAGAAACAAAGCTGAATTGATTAAACTTCCAAACAAAAAAGATAAAAAAATAAAAGAAGAAATTGCATAGATTATGGCAAATCAATCATCAAAAACTTTAATTTTAATTGACGGACATGCATTAGCATTCCGTCAATATTTTGCTTTAGAACGTACTGGTATGAAAACCTCTGACGGCACTCCAACTTGGGCTGTCTATGGATTTTTTAAATCAGTATTTGATTTATTGAAAAATAACAAAATTAAACCAGATTCTATTGCGGTAACGTTTGACGTTGGCAGACAAACTTTCAGAGTGGAAAAATATAGCGAATATAAAGCGAATAGAGAGGCAATGCCAGATCCATTACGCACTCAGTTAGGTTTAATTGTAAAAGGTCTTGAGGCATTTAATATTCCTATATACACAAAAGAAGGCTTTGAAGCTGATGATGTAATTGGGACAATTGTTGATAAAGCATCAAAATTGGGTCATAAGACATTAATTTTGACAGGTGACCAAGATTCTTTTCAATTGGTGGATAGAGATGGTTTGGTAAAAGTTTTAATTCCGTCAAAAGGTGAATTGATTGAATATGATTGGTACAAAGTTCATGAAAAATTGGGTGTATGGCCAAGCCAAGTCACTGATTATAAGGGATTAAGAGGTGATACAGCAGATAATATTCCTGGGGTTAAGGGTATTGGTGAAAAATCTGCACAAAAACTTTTAACTAGATATTCTTGCTTGGAAGATGTTTTAGCGGATATTGATAATATTCCTGAAAAAGCTATTAAAAATAGGTTAAAAGAGGGTATTGAAGATGCAAAATTGAGTAAGTATCTTGCAACTATTGTAAAAACTGTTGATATTGATTTTGATTTTGAAGATACAAAAGTTGAATTACCTGAAATATCAACAGTAGTTGAATATTTAAAAAGTATGCAATTTTATAGCTTTGTAAAAAATATTGATAGTATTTTATGTTCATTTGATAAAAATTGTGATGATACTCAGTTGAAACAAACAAAAGAGAATACTGTTAATGAAAAGCTTTTAGTTCAATTTAAGCCGGATGATAATTCTCAAATGCAATTGGGATTGTTTGCAACAACGGTGAAAGATGTTGTTGAGGACGAAAAATATGAAAGTAAATTTATAGATGAAGAAAAAGATTTGGTTAGTTTAAAAGATAAATTAATGAGCCAAAAGTATATTTCTATAAATTTTGTAAGTGATTTTGAAAATGCATCCGACATAAATGTTTTAGGGTTTGCGGTTGCATTTGAAGATAATGGAATAAAAACATATTATGTGCAAAATAAAAATGAGAATGTTTCAATTTTTAAATCTGTTTTTGAAGCTAGTGAAATAAAAAAATATGTTTATAATGCTAAAAATGAGATAAATATTTTACGTTCTCTTGACATAAATTTTTCAAATATTGATTTTGATGTTATGTTGGCAAGTTACATTAAAAATCCAAGCCGAAATCATGAACTTGTTGCACAGGCTTTAGATTATATAAATCATCTTTCTGTACTTTTGAATTTAGCGAATAAAAAGACTAAATTAGAAAAAATACCAGTGGGTGAATTGTCAGAAGTTGCACAAGATAATGCATTTGCGATATTTAGATTAGCAGAATTTTGGAAAAAGAATTTAAGTGACAAAGAGTTGAAACTGCATGATGACATAGAATTACCGTTGGCAAGAATTCTTGCTGATATGGAATTTTATGGTGTTGCATTGGATATTGATTATATGAGCGATTTGTCAGAAAATTTAATGGCTCAAATGGATAAATTAGAAGCTAAAATATTTGAAATTGCTGGTGAATCTTTTAATATTAATTCTCCGAAGCAGGTTGGTGATATACTTTACAATAAATTAGGTATTCAATTAAAGAAAAAGCGTGGTAAAGAAAAACTTTCAACAAGTGTAGAAGTTTTGGAAGAATTAGCAAAAGAACATGAAATTTGTGGATTGTTGATACAATATAGAAAATGTTCAAAGCTGAAATCTACTTATACGGATGCTTTGCCATTATTAGTAAGCTTGAAAGATAGACGAATCCACACTTCTTACAATCAAATAATAACAGCTACAGGTCGATTGTCTTCTTCAAATCCGAATTTACAAAATATTCCGATAAGAACAGAAGAAGGTAACAAATTGAGAAATGCATTTATACCAGAGGTTGAGGGTAATTATATTTTATCTTCTGATTATTCTCAAATTGAATTACGATTGTTGGCTCATATTTCTGGAGATGAACATTTAATAAATGCGTTTAATTCTGACGTAGATGTTCATAGTTTGACAGCATCAAAAGTTTTTGATGTACCAGTTGGACAGGTTACAAAAGATATGCGTTATAAGGCTAAAGCTGTAAATTTTGGCATAATTTATGGACAAACTCGTTATGGTTTGGCAAAAGCTTTGAATATTACTCCACAAGAAGCTCAAAATTTTATCGATAGATACTTTTTTACATATCCAAAAGTAAAAGATTATATGGATAATACAATTGATTTTGCTTATGAACATGGGTTTGTAGAAACAATTTTTGGCAGAAAAAGATATTTGACAAGTGAGTTATCAAGTCCAAATAGAATGATTAAAGAATTTGCTGAAAGAGCTGCTATAAATCAACCATTACAAGGTACTGCTGCTGATTTAATTAAATTGGCTATGATTGATGTCGCAAAAGAATTTGAAGAACAAAATATTAAGTCAAAAATGATTATGCAAGTACACGATGAGCTTGTATTTGAAGTTGAAAAAGACGAAATAGAAAAAGTAAAAGGTATTGTAAAAAAATCAATGGAAAATGTTGTAGAATTAAAAGTACCATTGATTGTGGATATTAATTGGGGTGACACATGGAAAGAACAATAAAATATTTATTTATTTTGATGATTTTTTGTCTAGGATTAGTTGCAAATGCTGATACGCAAGTAATAGTACAACCAGTTTCAGCAACTACAAATGCTACTCAGACAATTAATGTTCAAAAAACAACAACACAGCCTCAAAATATTTCTCCAACAGTACCTCAATCGATTCCATTTGAAAAATGTACTAAAAAATATATGATTCCTGTTGAAAAGTTGTATTTTTTAGCTTTAGCAAGTGTAAATGCGAATAAGTTTTCAATTGTTGAAATCCAATCAAAAAGTGGTTATATACTTTTTAACGTTGCAAATAGAGATTATTTGCTAAGTACTGTCAGAGTAGATGATAAATCTTCTATCGTTAAAATCGTACCGGCAGATAACAATTACTTTTTTCCATTGGGTGTTTTAACAAATTTTTATAAATATTTAGATTTGAATATTAATACCGCAATTGAAGAATTTGGCTAATTGTTTTGAGATGCTTCTTCTTGCTTTATAAATTGACAAATTTCTTCAAGTCTTTTGTCTTCCATTGCATCAATCAAGTCTTGAATATCTTTAATTTTTTCAAGTGCAAAGCCTGTTTCTGCAAGTAAGACACAATCATTGCAAAGTCTGTATTCACCGTATTGGATAGAGGCTGCATAAGACTTTGTTTGACCGCAACAAGAACAATCAAAGTATTCATTGGCTAGTTCTGGTCGTTCTTCCAAATCGTCCAATCTCATTTGTTCTACAACGGCTTGCATTTCTTCTATAATTTCTTCTTTACTTTTCATTTACTAACTCTTTCATTTCCTTTATTGCAGAATCTAAACCTACAAAAATTGCTTTAGTTACAACGCTATGACCAACATTTATATCAGTAACTCCATGAATTTCAGCAAGTGTAGATACGTTTTGATAATTTAAAGAACTTCCTAGCATAACGTTTAATCCTAGAGTTTTTGCGAGTATAGAACATTCTTTTATGTTAATATAATCGTCTTTAAAATTTCCATTTTTAAAGGATTCAACATATTTTGTAGTGTTCAATTCAACATAATCTGCTCCAATTTTGTAAGCTGAATTTACCTGATCAATTTCAGGCTCTATAAATACGCAAATTTTTGAACCATTGTTTTTGATTGGCAATACAAATTTTGCCAATTCTGTTTGGTTTTTTAATATGTTAAATCCGTTTTTAGGTGAAATCTCACGGGAAAATGGAACAATACATACAATATCAGGTCTGCAGTCTAGTGCTAAGTTTTGGTATTCATCAAGTGTTGGGATTTTGAGAATAAATCTAGATTTTAAATGTTTTTTTAAATTTTTTATATCATAGCTATTTAGCCCAACAACACCTTCGAAAAAGTGAGCAATAATGCCATCGGCTCCGGAATGTTCACAGTATCTTGCACATCGTAAAATGTCCGGTTCTGAACCTCCAATTGAATTTCTAAGATTTGCTAAATAATTTATATTTATGTTGAGAAACATTCTTCCTACCTTAGTTTAATTTATTTTTTATTTGCAATAAAACTGTATATGACGGTAATATTGTAATTTTTTCGTCTGAATTCGTTTTTGAAATTTCTTCAATAGCCTTAAATATATCAGGAATAACTTTAATTTTGTCAGTTGGAATTCCTGCATATTTTAATCGTAATGCCATATCTTTAGCTCGTATGCCGGAAGTTATAATTGTTTTTTGAGTGTCTTTTAACAATTCAAATTCGGCATCCCACAACCAAGAAACATCTCTACCGTCTGCAAAATTGTCATTAATACCTATCAATATATTAGAATTCAAGTCAACCGTTTTCAAAACTTCGCTAGCTCCGGCTGGATTTTTTATTAGTTGAATAATTGTTTTATGTCCATTTATTTCAGTTTTTTCAGCCCTTCCAAACATTGCTTTGTAAGAGTTTAGTGCATGCTGAATTTCTTCTTGTGAAAAACCTAATTCCAAAGCCATTGAAACAGAAGCTAAAACATTATAAGCATTATACAAGCCGATTGTATCTACTTTAATGTCTGTTGTCTTGTTATTGTGTTCAACTTTTATTTCAATATATTCATCAAAAATCTTTGCATATCCGATATAATCGCATTTTGGTCTTGAATAACCGCATGTACAATAATAGTGACCTTGTTGTGCATAAAATCTTTTTGTGTATTCTAAAGGGTTGCCACAGTGGCAATTAAACATTTCTGCCGGAGCATTTGAAATTGTTCGTGTACCTGAAAACTCTATATTTTCAAAGCCATAATATATTTTTTTGTTGTTTTGTCCTAAATTTGCAACAAGTGGGTCATCTGCATTCAAAAGTAGTATTAAATTTTTGTTTTTATCGATTGCAGATTGGATTTTTTTTGCTGTAGTGTCAAGCTCACCATATCTATCAAGTTGATCTCTAAAAAGGTTTGTAACAACAAGGTAGTCTAATTTCATATAGTCATAAAGTTTTGATAAATACGCTTCATCAGATTCTAAAACGCAATTGTCATAACGCTTTGACGGTACTACTGTTGTTGCAAAAATATTTGCAATTCCTGTTAGCATATTTGCACCTTGAGCATTATGAATTACGTTTCTATCATTGCCTTCAAGAATTTGTGCAATAAGTCCAGCTGTAGTTGTCTTTCCGTTTGTTCCTGTTACAGAGATTTTTTCCTTAAGTATGTATTTAGAACACGAATTTAAAAAATCTGGATTAGTTCTTAATGTGAACATTCCAACAAAAGAAGTTCCACCTGAACGCCCTACAAGTTTTATTAAAACCTTGAGAATTCTTGCTAAAAATATTGATATGTAAAATTTTAATCTGTCCACAAAAATTATTCTTTCTAGGTATTCTATTTTTTTATTTTTTATATATAATGACTTATATAATATATAATAATATAAAGATGAAAATGTAGATATGATTTATTTATTTGTAATATTATTTATACTTGAATTGTTTGCAGTAACTATGGTTTGTGCAGGAATTATGTTTCTTGACAAAAAAGTTAGAAATCTGACAGAAATATTTAAGGTAAATAGACATTCATTAAAATTTAAGTTAAGAGCAGTTTATGACGTTTCTAATACGTTGAAAATTTATATAAAAGCTCAAAAAAGATATTTCATAAAACAAAGACAAGCCTTTATTAGAAGTATTATTCAAGGTTTTTTGTTGACTATGTCATTATTCTTTTTCAGAAAAACAAAGTTTAGAAATAAAATTTTGTTTGTTGAATTTTTGTTAGTTCTATACGATATCTTTAGGGCGGATTGTACTGCATAGTGTGTTGTATGCTAAAAATTATGTGTTACAATTGTTCTAATAAGAAAGTAGAGGTTAAAATGTGCAAGAAAAATGATTCATTAATCTTTGGATTAGGTATTTTAGCAGGTGTTGTCGGTGGTGTTGTCGCTGGTGTCTTGTTTGCACCTAAAAAAGGCGAAGATTCTTGTAAAGATGTTAAAGAAGCTATCGAACAATTAGTTGAAACTCAAGCTCCTAATGTTAAAGCCGCTAAAAAACAAGCTCTTGAAGCTATTGACTTAGTTAAATACAAAGTTGAAAAACAAATTAAAAAAGTTTCGAATGCTTTAAAATCTGACAAATTAGAAAAAGCTAAAAAACTTGAAGAATTAGACACAGATTACGATATAAATTAAAAAGAGGATAAAAAAATGGAAGCATCTCAAATTATTTTAAACAATGGATTAGCATTTTTTGCTATCGCAACTGGTATTATGTTTATTATCATTGGTGGATTTTTGATAAAATTAATTATTGATTTATCAAAATTAGCTCAAAATGTTGACGAAACAACAACTGTTGTTAGAAACGAGTTAAGACCTACTTTAAGAGAATTAAATGAATCTTTGCATACTGTAAATGATTTTATGAAATCTACAGATAAAGGTCTTGATAAAATGAGAGATGCTATGGTTGATGTTTTTGGTTTTAGCTCTGCAACTTTGTCAAAGTTAAAATTCCTTTCAGGGTCTTTAACTAAGGGTTTATTCAAAGGTTTTTCTACTGTTATGAAAATGTTCTCAAAATAGCCTTGTTGTAGAATTTAAAATCAAAAATTGTGAGATAAAATATAAAAAAAAGGAGATAGAATTATGTCA
>JBJFBU010000108.1:0-9441 GCA_051888595.1 Candidatus Gastranaerophilaceae bacterium
AATAGTGGACAAAAATTAAAGAATATTGCGAAATTTTTGGTTTCTAATTTTGTAGTCTTATTATCATTTGTTCCATTTTTTGTGTTAATTTTTTACAAAAAAGCTTTTTTGAATAAAGATTACAACAGTTGGATTTCAAGTACAACAATTGACATAATAAGAAGAGTTTTGGTAGAAAATTATGGAAGTCTTGTTGTATGTTTAGCTTTAGTTCTTTTAAGTTTATTATTTGTTATTTTTGCATATCACTTCAAAGACAAATTAATTCTTACAATTGAGAATAAAAAGAAGGATTTTATTTTGTATTTAATATATATAAACATTTGTTTTTGGATTTTAGCAATAGGATTGTCATATATTAGACCATTATTGATAGGTTATTATTTTATAATAATAAATCCGTTTATAATTGCATTAATAGCATCATTTGTTTGTTTAAAATGGCGTTATTGTCTTATTAACAAACTTTTAATTATGCTAACAGTAGTTGTTGTTGGCTTGCAAGGGTATAATAATTTTTATAAAATAAATAGGACATATATGCACCTTGATTATGTTGCAAAACAGCAAGCAGAGTTAAATCCTGATTATATGATTTTTTCAATGATTGACCCTAAGATATTAGGAACATTTTTTGTAAACAGATACAATGTTCGTTGGATAGGTAGTTATAATAGTTATGGACAAAATACTCCATCTATGACTAAAATCTTAGAAAATTATGCAAATAAAAAGCACAAGCCTGCAATATTTTGTGTTTCGTATTCAGAATTGACTGATGCTGACAAACAAAGTTTGATATATTCAGAATCTAGTTTTAATATTGATTACATAAAAATTCCTTATGAAGATCACACAATTATAAAAATTACGATTGATTAATATTTTATGTTAAATTTTCTTAATGTTATTGCCATGCTCTAAAGCATGGTAATAACATGCATGTACACTAATTCATTCGCCTCACTCCCATGTGGGGCTTTATTTTTGACAAATTTAAATTCTGAATTAGTGAAAAGGATTATTTTTTAAGAAATCGTTAATTTTACGCGTTACCAATGCTAAAATACTTAAAACCTTTTTCTTCTAGACGACGTCTGTCATATTGATTTCTACCATCAAAAATGATTGGATTTTTTAGTAATAATTTGATTTTATCAAAATCTGGACGTCTAAATTCATTCCATTCTGTTAAAAGTAGCATAGCATCTGCATTTTCTAAAGCATTATATGAATTATTTGCATAAGTTATTTTGTCGGCAAAATAAAATTTGGCACTATCAATGGCTTTTGGGTCAAAAGCTTGAATTTTTGCACCTTTTTCTAATAGAGTATTTATAATAGTGATTGATGGAGCTTCTCTCATATCATCAGTTTTTGGTTTGAAAGCTAAACCCCAGACTGCAAAAGTTCTTCCACTTAGGTTTTCTCCAAATTCTTTTAAAATTTTGTTTATAAAAATTTGTCTTTGAAGTTTATTAACTTTATCTGCTGATTCAAGTAAATAGTGCCCACAATTGTTGTCAGTAGCTGTTTTTATCAAGGCTTTTACGTCTTTTGGAAAACAACTTCCGCCATAACCTAGCCCTGGGAAAAAGAATTGAGTACCAATTCTTTTGTCAGAACACATACCAATTCTCACCATTTCTGCATTTGCACCAACTTTTTCACATATGTTTGCAATTTCATTTGCATACGATATTTTTAAAGCCAAAAATGAATTTGCAGCATATTTTGTCATTTCTGCTGATTTTACATCCATAATGATTACAGGATTACCAGTTCTTAAAAATGGAGCATAAAGTTCTTTCATTAATTCAGTTGCTTTTTGTGAATTTGAACCAATAACAACTCTATCTGGTTTTAAAAAGTCATCAACTGCTGCACCTTGTTTTAAAAATTCTGGATTTGAAACAACGTCAAAATCTTTGTTTGTGTATTGTTTTATGATTTCTGTAACTTTATCAGCGGTGCCTACAGGAACAGTTGATTTGTCTACAATAACTTTGTATTCATTTATAGATTTTCCAATGTTTTCTGCAACTTGGTATACATACTTTAGATCTGCTGAACCATCCTCATCTTGAGGTGTTCCGACCGCAATAAAACATACAAGCGAAAGCTTTACAGCTCTGTCTAAATTGCTAGAAAAAGACAATCTTTTTTCTGAAACATTCACTTTTATTAATTCCTCTAATCCAGGTTCGTATATTGGAATGTTTCCATTTCTTAATTCTTTTAGTTTTTCTTCGTTATTGTCAACACAAATAACTTCATTTCCCATTTTAGCAAGGCATGTACCTACTACAAGTCCAACGTATCCTGTCCCTATAACACATATTTTCATAATTTTTTCCTATTTTATACAATATATTTTAACATATAAATATTTGACACAATAAATTATTTTAAGTATTATTTTTCTAGTCGGGATAGGTATTTAATGAAAAAATCATCACTAGTTTTATATTTTATTTTATTTTTAATATTGGGCTTTTTTGCATTTAAAGTGAATTCTCAAAATGCTGATTTTAAAAGCGAATTTTCTAATGATTATTTAAAATCTATTAATGAAAATTTAAAAAGCTTTTCTAAAATTAGTAGTAAAAAATTTAAAAATGCTATGAATTTTAATTTAAAAGAAGTTCAAAATAATGATGAAGTTGTTAATAATAATGAAAGAGAAAAGAAAATAATTTCTGAAAATTTGACTCATACCAAATATGATAAATCTATTGCATTTTCTTATTATCCTAAAAAAAATAGTGATGAAAAAAAAGTTATGTATAAGATTAAAGTCGGAAATAAATTTGGACTTTTAAATTCAGATAAAAAGATAGTTACAAAAACAATTTATGAAGATTTTTTGGACTTTGATTCAGAAAATGGTATTTACAAATCAAAATTAAATGGTAAATATGGTTTAATAAATTATAATGGTAGAATTTTAGTCCCTTCAAAGTTTGAGAGTATAGTATTATTACCGAATTCAAATTTTGCAATTGTAAAAAATCATTCTTATTGTGGATTATATGATTTAAAAATTCCAAAAATGGTAGTAAATCCTATTTATAAGTCTATTGAGCCTTTTGATTCTTATAATTGGAAATTGACATATAATAAAAAAGTTGGTTTGGCTCATTATAGAAAAAAACTTGTGACACTAATAAAACCAAAATATTCTGATATTGTTAGTGAAAGATATTATTTGAAAACTGTTTTGGATGGAAAATGTGGTGCAATTGATATTTTGTCAGGAGAAATTATAACAGAACCGAAATATGATAGCATTGAGCTTGTAAATCAAGATGATGCAATATTAAATGGTGTGTATATTTATAAAACACAAATTGATGATAGATATGGCTTAATTTTTTACAGCTTGGATTCACTTTTAATAATACCGCCTATATATGCTGATGTTAAGTATAAAGGTCTTGTTAGTGTTTTATCTAGCGGTAACTGGCAGTTGTTAGATAATAAGGGTAGAATTGTTACAAACAAAAAGAAATATGTTGATGGGCAATAGTAATTTAGCAAAATTTTTAAAAGATAAAAAATGTTTTAAACTTGTTTGCGGGGCAGGAAATGAAGATATAAATGAGGTTGAAAAACTTGTTCATTTGTATTCAATGGCTGGGTGCAATATCTTTGATGTTTCTGCAAATGTAGAAGTAGTTTTAGCAGCTAAAAAAGGATTAGAAGAAGCTGGAATACAAAAAGATAGGTTTATATGTGTATCTGTTGGTATAAAAGGTGATCCACATATAAGAAAAGCTCTTATTGATGAAAAAACTTGCAGAAGATGTTTTAAGTGTCAAATTAATTGTCCTCAATCTGCAATTGAAAAACTAGTTGTAAACAATAAAAAGTGTATTGGATGCCTTAAGTGTTTACCGGCTTGTAAATTTAATTCAATTAAAGTAAAAGAATATCCAACAGATTTAACAAAAATTTTACCGGAAATAGTTAAACAAAATGTTGATTGTATTGAATTTCATGCAATTGGTGATGATGAAATCGAAGTCGATGAAAAATGGCAAATATTGAATAACTGTTTTGATGGAATGTTAAGTATATGTGTTGATAGGGCTAAATTATCAAACGAAAAATTGAAATCTCGATTAAAAAGAATGCTTAAATTGAGGGATGATTATTCTACGATAATTCAGGCAGATGGTTCACCTATGAGTGGCGGTATTGATGATTATAAAACGACATTGCAAGCTGTTGCAACTGCAGAAATTTTGCAAAAAGAAAAATTTCCTGCATTTTTATTGTTGTCTGGGGGAACGAATTCAAAAACTGCCGATTTAGCAAAACTTTGTGGTGTTGACATAAATGGGGTTGCAATTGGATCTTTTGCAAGAAGCATTGTAAAAGACTATTTATGTGGTAAAATGGAGTTTTATGAAGCTTTAAGAATAGCTAAAAATTTGGTTGATAGTGTTGTTGAGGTGTAGCTATGCTACGTGAATTATTAGAATTGAAAACTTGCGGTGCAAGAGGTGTGAAGTTAGAATTTGAAAGCGAATTTTATACGGATAAATCAGCTTTCGAACTTTCTGAATTGGTACATAGAGTAGATTTAGATTTATGTGTAAAGCTTGGTGGAGCTTCTTCTATAACTGATATTCATAAGTGTAAGTTGTTTTGTGCTAATTCAATTGTGGCACCTATGATTGAATCAGCTTATGCTGTAGAAAAATTTTTGTTATCTATAAAACAGGTTTATGGAAAAGCATATCCTGATTTGTATCTTAATATTGAAACCAAAACTGCATTTGATAATTTGGATGAAATCGTTGAAAAAGCTTCAAAAATTAAGGGTTTTGTTTTAGGAAGAAGTGATTTGAAAAATTCATTGGGAATTGATAATGCAAATGATGACCGAATATTTGAATTTTGCAAAAAGATAGATGAAATTTCGCATAAAACTGGTAAAAATTTTATCCTTGGTGGAAAAATTAACACAAATTCCTTAGATTTTATAAATAAGTTAGAATATTTGACTCAAGTTGAAACAAGAAAAGTTATTTTTGATAAAGATAAATTAAACGGTGAAAATATCGTTAAAGCTTTAAAATTTGAGTTAAAATGTTTAAGTGCAAAGGAGCTTAAAAACAAGGAAGATAAAGATAGAATTGAGTTTATAAAAACTTCTTTGTTAGAAAAGTAGAGGAAATATGAAAATATTAATTACTGGTGCAAATGGTATGTTGGGACAAGATTTAAGTCCTATTTTAGAAGATGAAGATTTTGTTGATGAAATTGTTGAAACAGATATCGATAATTTAGATATTACAAATGAAGTTCAAGTGAATAAAGTATTAAAGGACGAAAATCCAGACGTAGTTATTCATTGTGCCGGATATACAAACGTTGATGATGCAGAAGTTAATAAAGATTTGGCGGAAAAAATTAATGTGAAAGGTACTGAAAATATTGTTAAAGCTTGTAAAAAAAACGATATTATTTTAGTCTTTATTTCTACAGATTATGTTTTTGATGGAAATAAAAAAACAAAATATCTGCCGATTGATGCAACAAATCCTTTGAATTTTTACGGTTTGACAAAAATGAAAGCTGAACAAATCGTTCAAATGTATTTGAAAAAGTATTATATTGTTCGTACTAGTTGGTTATATGGTATTCATGGCAAAAATTTTGTTGAAACTATGATTAATTTGGCAAAACAAAAAAAATCATTAAATGTTGTTAATGACCAAATAGGTTGTCCAACTTGGACTGTTGAATTATCTGAAGCTATTGCTGATTTATTAGCGGAAATGCCGGAATTTGGAATTTACCATATTTGTGGTAGTGGTCAAACTTCTTGGTATGATTTCGCAAAAGAAATATTTAATTTAACAGATTTAGCTGTTGATTTAAAACCTTGTACTACAGAAGAATATAAGACAAAAGCTATAAGACCAAAATTTTCTGTAATGGAAAATGATGGTATTTGCGAAAATTGGAAAACTTCGTTAAAGTCATATTTAGAATTAAGAGTTGAGGATTAAGAATGAGGATAGGTATTAAGCAATTTTCTGACAAGTTAAATTTTTATAAAGAAGATTTGATTAAGTTTTGGAGTGAAAATTTATTTGATTACATAGAGTTATACGTTTATCCAAATCATTTGGAGTATTTGAATGGTTGGGTTATGCTTAAACGTAATTATGGTATAAATTTTTCTATACATGCACCTCATTTTAGTCAGGGTGTTAATCTTGCAGATGAAAATAATTTTGAATTTAACAAAATAGCTTATGAACAGGTAAATACTTATGCAAAGGCTCTAGATGCTGAATATACAGTTGTTCATGGTGGTATGAACGGTAATGTTGAAGAAATTGTTAGGCAAATTTCAATTATAAAACCTTATAAAATGAGAATAGAAAATAAACCTTTTGTCGCACCAAGAAATCCTGATTCTATGGTTTGTCGTGGGGCTACAGTTGAGGAAATAAAATATATTTTAAATAATTATGATTGCGGTTTTAATTTAGATGTGGGGCATGCTTTTTGTTCTGCTGTTTCACAAAATATTAATCAGTTTGATTTATTAAAAGATTTCTTAGCTTTAAATCCGAATTCATACCATATTAGTGATGGTGAGTTTAACAATAGAATAGATATTCATTATCATCTAAATGTGGGTGATTATGACTGGAGTAAGATATTTTCAATGTTAGATAAAAATAAAAATTGGACATTAGAAACGATTACTAAAAAAGATACTGATGGACTTGACTTGGTGCAAAAAGATATTGAATTCCTAAAAAAAAATATAAAAAAAACGGAGTTTTAAAACTCCGTTTTTTTAGTTATTAATCAAGTGATAAATACCAATTGTAAAAATCTGTAATTCCTTGTTCTAATTCAATTTTAGGTTCCCAGCCAAGTTCTTTGATATGAGTTGCATCCATCATTTTTCTTGGTGTTCCGTTTGGTTTTGATTTGTCATAAACAATTTCGCCTTCAAACCCAACGACACGTTTAACAATTTCAAACAAATCTTTCAATTGAATATCATCGCCTTTTGTAATATTTACAAGTTCTCCAACTTCGTCATAATCTTTGTTTAAAAGCAGGTAAACACAAGCGTCAGCTAAGTCGTCTGAACACATCATTTCACGATAAACAGAACCATCACCCCAAAGCACAACTTTATCTTTGTATGCACCTAATTCATTTAAAATTTCTTCAATGTTGTTATCATTAACTTTTTCATCTAAGCCCCAACCAAGTTTGTAGCGTTTTATATCTTTTTTTATTGCTTCAATATCATTATTTCTTAGCAGTTTTGCAAGATGAAAACGTCTTAAAATCATTGGTAACAAGTGTGCAGTTTCCATATTGAAGTTATCGCCAATGCCATATTGGTTAGTTGGCATACCTGAAATATAGTTAGTACCATATTGTTCATTATAGTATTTACATAATTTTATGATAGAAATTTTTGCTAAAGCATAAGCTTCATTTGTTTTTTCTAATTCAGATGTTAAAAGGCAGTCTTCCTTCATTGGTTGAGGAGCCATTCTTGGATAAATACAAGATGAACCAAGATTTAGCAACTTTTTAACTCCGTTTTTGTAACTGGCATGAACAATATTTGTACCAATCATAAGATTTTGATAAATAAATTCTGCTGGATATTGAGAATTAGCCATAATTCCACCAACTTTTGCGGCTGCAAGAATAACATATTCTGGTTTTTCTTTTTCAAAAAATTCATTTACAGCTTCTTGGTTTGTTAAATCTAATTCTGCATGAGTTCTTGTAATGATATTTGTAAATCCTTCTTTTTGCAAACGTCTAAAAATCGCACTACCTACAAGTCCTCTATGTCCTGACAAATAAATTTTTGCATCTTTTTTTATCATAAATTCAGCCTTCTTTTATATCATTCTAAGGCGGGCGATGCCATGCATCGCCCGCCAAATATACTTATAATTAAACTTCTTGAGGAACAAGGACTTCGTAGCCGTGTTCTTTAAGAGTTTTTTCTTTCTTAGCTAATTCTAAATCTGAATCAACCATTTCATTAACAAGAGCTTCCAAATCATAAGTTGGTTTCCAACCTAATTCTGTTCTTGCTTTTGTACTATCACCTAAAAGTAAATCAACTTCTGCTGGTCTAAAGTAACGAGGGTCAACTTCAATTAAAGTTTTACCTGTAGCTTTGTCGATACCTTTTTCGTCAACACCTTGCCCAACGAATTCAAGTTCAATACCTAAACGCTTGAATGTTAATCTACAAAAATCTCTAATAGAAGTAGTTACACCAGTTGCAAGAACATAATTATCTGGGTGATCTTGTTGAAGAATTCTCCACATACCTTCAACATAATCTTTAGCATGTCCCCAGTCACGTTTAGCATCTAAGTTACCTAAGTATAATTTATCTTGTAAACCTACTTTAATTTTTGTAGCAGCCATTGTAATCTTACGAGTTACAAAAGTTTCACCACGTCTTGGTGATTCGTGATTAAATAGAATACCGTTTGAAGCAAAAATTCCAAAACTTTCTCTGTAATTTACACAAATCCAATATGCATAAAGTTTTGCAACCGCATAAGGTGAACGTGGATAAAATGGAGTAGTTTCTTTTTGAATAGGTTCTTGAATTAAACCATATAACTCTGAAGTTGAAGCTTGATAGAATTTAGTTTTCTTTTCAAGTTTGTTCATTCTAATAGCTTCTAACAATCTCAATGTACCCAAAGCATCGCAGTCTGCTGTATATTCCGGACAATCCCAAGACACTTTAACGTGAGATTGTGCAGCTAAATTATATATTTCATCAGGTTCAATGTCGTGAACTAATTTTACTAAGTTTGAAGAGTCAGATAAATCTCCATAGTGCAAGATGAATTTTGAATCTTTGTTATGAATATCTTGGTATAAGTGGTCAATACGAGAAGTATTGAAAGAAGAAGAACGTCTTTTTATACCATGAACTTCGTATCCTTTTTCAAGCAATAATTCTGCTAAATATGAACCGTCTTGACCAGTTACACCTGTGATTAAAGCCTTTTTCATTAATTTCTCCTTGTTATAATCTATTTTTTAGTATATTAATATCTTATCATGAAAATAATTTTGTGTTAGTATATTTTTATGGAGAAAGTTATGAACGATTTAATTAAAAATATTGAGTACAAGGGAAAAACTCTTGCAATTATTATAAGACACGATTATTCAAAAGATGGTGTAGAATTTTTTACGCCTAATGATTTTTCTCAACAATTGGCATATATGAAACACCCGAAAGGAAAGAGAATTGATGCACATACACATAATGTTGTGCCTCGAGAAGTTTCTTATACAAAAGAAGTTTTAGTTATAAGAAAAGGTAAATTAAGAGTCGACTTTTACGAAGATAATCAAACTTATATAGAAAGTCATATAGTTGAACAAGGTGACATAATTCTT